>JAUTXM010000147.1 GCA_030838025.1 Acidimicrobiaceae bacterium | reverse complement strand
CCGGCGGGGTGACCCATCGTGTCGTTGACCTGCTTGAAGTGGTCGAGGTCGACGACGAGCAACGCCCCGACCGGCCCGTATCTCGCGACGTGGGCGACGTGACGATCGAGTTCGACCTCGAAGGCTCGCCGGTTCAGCAATCCCGTGAGCGGATCATGGTCGACGAGGTCCGCGAGCTGCGGCTCGAAGTGTTTCTCGGCCGTGATATCCAAGTAGTGCGCGACGATGTGACTCACCCCGCCGCGGTCACCAATCACGGGTGCGACCGAAACCGCGACCCAGACGGCAAGGCCATTGGCGCGTATGAAACGCCGTCCGACACGGACGCTCTGGATCTCCCGCGCCACCATGGCCTTGGTCAATGAACCAACTTCGTCGGCCTCCTCAGGATGGCAAATTGCCAACTGAGCCGCCGACGAGGTCGTCTGCGGTGAGCCCGACGAGGTCGCACATTGCTCCATTGACCTTCAGGTAGCGCCCATCGAGATCGACTTCAGCCATGGGGGCCGGGGCCGAGTCGAAGGGTTTCCGCCACCTTCGCTCTGACTCCTCCAGCGCCAAGCCGGCGTCACGGCGGAGGGTCACTTGACGTCCCTCCCACGACTGAAGTCGTGGGATTCCTGGCCGCTCATGCCGCGACCGGTCGGGTTCGCGTTTCATCGGGTCCCCTACTTCGGGATGTCCCTCCACGCGCTGTGACCGCCAGCCCGGCGGCGAGGATGTTGGTCGCGGCGTTGACGTCCGCATTGGCCACATGTCCGCAGGCCCGGCACCCGAAGACCGCTTGGTTCTTGCGGTTCTCGGCGCAGGTATGCCCGCAGACGGCGCAATGTTGCGACGTGTGAGCCGGGTTCACGGCCACCACGGTGACGCCACAGGTGGCGGCCTTGTCGCTGAGGCGGCGGCGCAGCATCGACCACCCCTGGGCGGAGATCGCCCGGTTCAAGCCTCGTTTGGCGGCGACGTTGACCCCTGGCGCGTCGCGTGTCCCTCTGGCCGAGCGGATCATGGCCTTCACGTTGAGGTCTTCGACGGCGATCAGGTCGAAGTCTCGGACCAGGCTGGTGGTGGTCTGCTCGATGAAGTCCCGTCGCCGGTCGGCCTCACGGGCCTTGAGCCGGGCGATAGCCGCCTTGGTACGGTCACGACGCATCGAGCCTTTCTGCTGGCGGGCCAGCCGGCGCTGTAGCCGGCGGAGACGCCCAGCCTCGGCCGTGCTCACATCGGGGGCGTGGAGATGTTCGCCGCCCGAGGTGGTGACAGTGGCGACCACGCCGGCGTCGAGGCCCACGGCACGGCCGGTCGGGGTGCGTTCGATGACTGGCTGCGGTGCCGAGAAACTGACGTGCCAGCGCCCAGCCCGGTCCGCCGTGACCCTCGCCATCCCATGCCCGGCGGGCATCGGGCGCGTCAGGCGGCAGCGGACCGTCCCGACCTTCGGGACCACTAGCGTCGCCCAGCGTCGGTTCAGGCGCTCCACCTTGACGTCGCGGACGCAGAAGCCCTCGTCGAGCCCGGCCTTGCGCCACCGTGGCCGGCGATGAGTGCCCCCCCACCAGTTGCCCAGCGCCTGGTCGAAGTCCCGCAGCGCCTGCTGCTGCACCGACGAGGAGCCCTCCCCCAGCCACGTGCCTCGGCGGGCCTCGGCGAGCTGGCGGGAGCGCTCGGCAGGTCCCGGCGTCGGTCGGCCCGGTCGGTAGCAGTTGGCTTGCTCTAGGGCCAGGTTCCACACGTAGCGGGCATCACAGCAATGGCGAACCAGACCCCCCCTCTGGTCGGGTGCCGGGTAGAGCCGATAGCGGTGTGCCACCTACGCCGCCCGCTTCTGGTTCTCGACATTGCGCCCTACGACCTCCAACGAAGCGCCGCCCACCGTGGAGACGAACCATGACGGCGACCACAGAACCGGTCGCATGAGGTGAGGGAACTCCCCCCGCAGCACTCGCGATGACCGGCCCTCGAGCATCTCGACCAGCTCGACAAGGCGACAGCGGGCGGCACCTCGACCACGAGATGCACCTGGTCGGGCATCACCTCGACCTCGATCACCTCGCCCCCGACCTCAAGGACCACCTGGGCGATGATCTCCCTCAGGCGGTCCTCGACTGGCCCAACGAGCACCCGCCGCCGGTACCTGGGGCACCAGATGACGTGGTACTTCGCTGAGTACACCGTCTTGTTCGACGACCGATAAACCACCGTCTCAGTCTCCCATCCGGCTGTGACACTCACGGGGGATGTCGAGGCTTCGCCCCCAACGGCCCTTGACCCACGACTGAAGTCGTGGGCTCGCGGCCCGCATCCGGTCACGAGCCGACGACTGGATCTCCAAGTCGCCACTTGGATCGATACCAGCCGAGCGGCAGATTCGACCCAGACGAACGAGCCATCCGCTCGTAGCGCTCGCCGGGTGACCTGCGAACAGAGTCCGCGGTCTCGCTATCGGCCGATTCCCGATGGGCCGTGAGGTCGTCTCACTGGGTTCGCAACGTGAAATCGGCCGCCACGGATGAGCCGTGGCGGCCGAGATATTGCCTGAGTCGATCGGTCCTGCGAGCTGCGCGCTCACGCTGGTCTCAGCGGCGGCGGTCTCCGGATGAGCGAACGCCGCGCACCCACACTGCCTGGCGAGGCCGCCGCTCTGTGAGGAACACCAAGAGACCGCCGAGGGCTATCGACACGAAGGCGAGGAACAGTAGAGGACCGTTGTTGGAGCCCGTGAGGGGCAGCGAGGACTCGGTCCCCCCAACCGCCAACACTCCGGAGGCTGTTGAGGCGGACCCGGTCGCGATCCCAACTCCTGCGGTGGTCGCCGGAACCAACTGGGTCGCCCTGGGCGTCGCGGTGCTTGCCGTTGGCGTTGCGGTGCTCGTCGTTGGCGTTGCCACGATCGGGCGTGTAGTAGTCACCAGCGGCCTGGTCGTGGTCGTCGCCAGCACCAGCGGCCTGGTCGTGGTCGTCGCCAGCAACGGCGGCCTGGTTGTGGTCACCAACGGTCGAGTCGTGGTCGTCAACGGTCGAGTCGTGGTCGTCAACGGTCGAGTCGTGGTGGTCAACGGTCGAGTCGTGGTCGTCAACGGTCGAGTCGGGGTCGGCACCAGCACCGGCGGCGTGGTGGGCGTCAAACTCGTCGTGGTGGTCGGCGCCACCGTGGTGGTGGTCGGCAACAGCGTCGTCGTTGTCGGGATCGGCGCCACCGTCGTCGTGGTCGGCAGCACACTCGTCGTGGTCGTGGGCGCCACGGTGGTGGTGGTCGGCAACACACTCGTCGTCGTGGTCGGCGCCACCGTCGTGGTCGTGGGCGCCACCGTCGTCGTGGTCGGCAACACACTCGTGGTCGTCGTCGGCGCGACGGTCGTCGTGGTGGTCGCGGGCACGACGTCTGTGGTCTCCGAGGCCGAGCAGGTCACGGTGGAGCCACCGCCGTTACCGGAACCGTTGCACTGATCGATCTTGACTCGCAGCGCCGCGGTCTGGGTCGAGGGGGTCACGTCGCAGCGCACCCGCATGGTGCCCCCTCCGCCATTCCCGGAATTGTCGCACTGGGTGATCGTGGCCCCGGTCGTGTTGCCGAGCGGGTGACACACCACTGTCGGCACCGTGCCGCCGCCGTCCCCGGACCCATTGCACTGGTTGACAGTCGCGGGCGAGGTCGACACGGCTCCCGTGATGTTGTTGACGACGCCCACGGAGCAGGTGACCGTACCGCCGCCTCCGCTACCCGAGCCGTCACACTGGGTGACCGACGTCGTGAGTTGGCCCGACGGAGTGGTCGAGCGGGTGCATGTGAGCGCCGCGTTGGCCTGACCGTGGCACTCCTCGATCGTAAGGATCGAGCTCGCGACCCCAGTGGCCAAATCAAGGTTGTTGGTCACCAACACCTTGCAGGCGACCGCCTGGCCACCAACATTGTCGGTGCCGTTGCACTGATTTACGGCGGAGGTTGCCGCCGCGGCGGACGTGACGAGGGGCCAGGAAAACAGAAGAAACATTGCCAACAAAATTGCCCCGGCCACGACCGCGCCAATTGACGGCGACTCGGGACGATCAATAATTCCAGTAGACGGATCAGGCGGCGCTGTGGGCATTTGACTCCTTCATCAAGTTCATCATGGCGATGAGGCCGTGACCTGACCGTCACCAGGTTGTGACCGATGGGACGAACCGGTTTGTAATGAACGATTCGCTTATTGCATGTGGCAATCAACCTTCGACGAGTGGTCCTCGGGATAATTCCTACGGTGGTTACATCGCGCCGACGGGCGCCGCCACGAGGAGGGCCGCAGTGACCACGGTGGCTCCCTGAGGTTCCGGTCGAGCGGTGCCGAGGTCGTCATCCCTGACCCCCCGCCATAGGGTTAGGGCGCAGGACGTAGCCACTGCTGCGGACGGTCTGGATCATGCGCGACCCATGTGCTTCAAGCTTGCGGTGCAGCGAGGCTCCTGTGAACCTCAAGGAGGTGATGATCCACGTCGACCTCGGACCTGGCCGAGGAGCTGGCCGGCGACGACGACGACCTGGGTGCGCTTGCGGATAGGCGTGGCGAACAGAAACCTGAGGAATGGACGCAACGCGCCGACCACGACGGGATCGACCCGATTTCAACCGGGCGGCCTCCGTCACGATGTAGCGCGGCACCTCCGCCCGACCCAGCCCCCCGAGATCCAGACCCACCGGTCCGGCCTGCCCCACGAGGAATCGGCGCACGACACCGGCCCGGTCATGCACCGTCAACGGCGCCAGGCGCCACTCCACCCGCGTGTACTCCCTAAACGCGTCGACCACCTCATCGACGCCACCACCCTCAACGACGGCCGGCTGCACCATCCAAAGCTCCGTCTCCGAGACGACTCCACGAAGACGAAACCGGCCGGCATGAGCGGCGTGGCGGTGGAAGCGGCGCTGACCGACCGACACCTCGATCCACGACCACCAGGGCACGACGATCAGGCGGTTCCACGCCGCTGGCAGCGCAGCACCCCTGGGGTCGTCCATCTCGATGCGAGCTGGGCAAGCCCCAAAAGGAACTATTCCTCCCAAATCCACCGACTCGACGTCGCACAGACTTGCGGCTCAACCCAAGCTGGAACTCGGTCGAGGTCCTCGATGTCTATCCTGAAGATAGCTGTACAATCGATCGGTAATGCATAAACTCGCCCTTCTTGGAGGCTTTGTCTTCTCGGTGAAGGGGGAGGCGCTGCTCGGGGTTTCGGTTGGGTCACAGCGACTACTTGCTTTCCTGGCCATTCGGGAGAACGCTGTTACCCGCCATCAGGCGGCCGGGATCCTTTGGCCGGAGTCGTCCGACGAGCGTGCTGGCGCCAGCCTGCGATCGGCGGTGTCGCGCCTCGACGGTCCGGCCCGCCAAGCGGTGAGGGTGACCGCCGTCGATCTGGGACTGGCCGAGGGGGTCGTTGTCGACGTCCACCACGCGCGGGCCTTGGCCAACCGACTGATCGACCAGGACACGCCCCTGTCCGACACAGACATAGATGGGCCAGCGGTGTCTGCGCTCTCGGAAGACATTCTCCCGGGCTGGTACGAGGACTGGGCCCTGATCGCCGCCGAAGACTGGCACCAGCTCCGCTTGTACGCGCTTGAGGCGGTCGCCGCCCGACTGACCGCCGACGACCGCTTGGCCGAAGCTGCTGCCGCCGCGCTGGCCGCGTCACGAGCCGAGCCGTTACGCGAGAGTGCTCGGGCCGCGCTAATCCGGGTGCACATGGCCGGGGGAAACCAGTCTGAAGCACTCGGGGAGTTCGAGCGCTACCGCGTCCTGCTGGAGGCCGAACTCGGCATCGAGCCGACATCTCGACTCGGAAACCTTCTGCTGGGCCTAAAACACCGGTAATAGGCCTAAAACACCGGTGAGCCGGGCGAAGTGCAGTGCAGAAATAGTTCGACATCTCCTCGGCACCTGGAAGCAGGTCGGAGTGACGCCAGACGATGGGCCACGAGGTGGCCGAGGTAGGGGCGCACGCCACCGTCGCCAGTCGCAGTAGTTCATTTGGAGTCGCCGAGACCGATGTCGCGGTGTGCAACCTGGCAGCGCCCGAAGCTGTCAGGTCGACCACATGACCGTGCCCGATCTCGCCTGGCCGGCCGAATCCGCGGATCCGAATGTGAGCCCCGCCGGCAAACTCTGGCTCACCTGCAGTCCGGTGATCGGCGTGGATCCCAGGTTTCTGACCGTGATGGCATACGGGAGCGGATCACCGGCCGCCACGGACGTGCGCCCGTCATCGATGGCGATGTTCAGCGGTGGAGAAGGCGCCGCCACGACGGTGGTCTCTACCGAAGCCTGGGGCTGCCATCCATACCGCAGGGGCCGTCATCGCACGCCTCGCACTCCAGTTCGAGCGTGACGTGGGCGAGGGAGAATGCGACGCCGACCGCCGCCTTCAGGCGTTCCCCCACCGCTTGGGCTTCCTCCAAGCTGGGGTGGCCTTCGAGGACGACGTGGGCGGAAAGCGCCCGAACCTCCGACGAAAGGCTCCACACGTGCAAGTCGTGGACCGTCTCGACCCCGTCGACACCGGCCATCGTCACGGTCAGGCGATCGAGGTCGATGTCTTTGGGAACAGCAGGGCGGATCGCATGTTCAGGTCCGAGCCGTGCCCGCGAAGGGCCAGCGCCGCCGCCGCGTTGACCACGAATGCCGCCAGGGCGACTTGTGGCGAATTCGCGCAGACAGACGTCGGCACTGCCACCGGCAACGGCTCGCTGTTCAAGCAGGGCGTGTGGAACAGCAACGAGTGTATCGACGTTGTCGTTCAGCCCGGGGTATTGCACGAAGACCACGGCCATTTCACAATCGCGACCCGAAGAGGAACCCTCGTCGGTCTGTACGACGGAATCGGTACGCCGACAGGCGTCGGCCACCTGCGAACAACCGCCACGGTCACACTCACGGGCGGCACCGGAGTCTTCGCCGGCATTACCGGCTGTGGGCGCGCCCTTGGGGATTCCAACTTGCTCAACACCGCCGACAACCACCTCGACGCCAGCGGCCAATTCGACTGTTAAACCGGCCTTGCCGGAGGCGCGGAATAAGGCAGTCAGGGCATTCTGGTCACAACCTGATGACATATATGTACTCAGTGACCAAAATGCCCAGCGACGCACCGGATTACCGCATCGGGACAGATCCCGTCCAGGGCGCGCCGGGCGTACGACGATGCTCTCGTCCGCGATCACTTCCTCCGGATGTACCGCCAGAGGATAGACCATCCGGAGGAGATATCCTGTGGCGGGCTCAGGGTGACGAAATAGGCCCATGGGGAACCCTTTTTATCGGGCGTTTGAATCAGAAGGCGGCTCAGGATGCTGATCCGAGCGTCACGATCCACATGATCCCAGGCCAACTGCAAGTCGAGAGCTGTCGACCAGGTGAGACCGTCGGCTTGGGACAACACAACCAAGGCATGGCCTTCCAACTCCTTACGGCAAAAGGAAATGAGCGAGCCTCCCTTTACGCTGACTTGACCTTGTCTTCCGGATCAACTCGCTTGAGAGCCAGGGCAAGGTCGGTGTGCACGACGACCGTGACCAGCGCTCGATCACCGTTGGCCCCCTCAGGCCAA
>JAUTXM010000137.1 GCA_030838025.1 Acidimicrobiaceae bacterium | reverse complement strand
ATGGCCTGCGACAAGAGTGCTCCAAATTGCGCCGGCTGTCAACGCAGTGCCGCGTCAAGGCCGAAGGCCCGTCTGCCACATTGGCGGGGCACCTTGACAGGCCGCGCTCGGCGGGCCACGCTCAGCTGGTCGTCGACGACTGCAGGACTACGAAGGATCGAAGGCTCGAAGGATCGAAGGTTCGGGTGACCCTGGTGACCTCTTGCTGTGCCGAGTTGCTGTGCAGAGGCTTATTTCGTGATCAGCGCGCCGTCGATTTGAACTCTTCTACTATTCTGGGGTAAGGTTCCTGTAGTGGGATAGTACTCGCGTCGGTGTCAGAGCTGAAGTTTCGGACGGTCGTTCCGCCAGCGTAGACATCGGCGTCAGAGGTGCCAAGTCTCATTCCAGGGAAACGTTTGGCATTTGCAGATCGTGCCGTCCGTATTCCGGGATCCATTTCTCAATTGAAAGGAGAATAGGGAAACAAGTCCGCTGTGCGGCACACCTTCCCTAGTCACTACATGACGTTCGCAAACGGAACACACAGCATCGAGCCCGGAAACGGGACATTGACGGTCAAGGTCTACAAGGAGGGCATGGCTGCGAAGATGGGCCACGACCTGACCTTCGAGGCCTCCGACTGGAGCGGTAAGATCACGGTCGACACGGACAACCCGGCCGCCTCGAGCGTCCAGGTAACCATCGATCCGTCCTCGCTTGAGATCGTCAACGCCGAAGGCGGCGCCAAGCCGCTTAGCGACAAGGACCGCGCCGATATTGCCAAGAACATCACCAAGACGCTTGGTAATTCGGACATTACCTTTGAGAGCACGGATGTCTCGGGGACCGCTCCCCGCATCTCCCTCAAGGGGAATCTCACCATCTCAGGCACGGCGAAGCCTGTCACGTTGGACCTCACCATCGGCGACGACGGCCACGCCTCGGGCAAGACGACGATCATTCAATCCCAGTTTGGGATCAAGCCGTTTTCGGCAATGATGGGCGCGCTCAAGGTCAAGGATTCCGTAGGCGTCGAATTCGACGTCACGCTCCCGACCGAGTAAAGAAACCCCCGACGGGCGAACAGAGCGAACGCGGGCGCGGGCGATCAAGCGCCCGCGTTCGCCGCGCGCGGATTCGATGTCGGTGCCCGCCGGTCTCTCGCCGCTTGTGACGCGAGGATCGGGCCGTCACCGGCGCGACTGCGGGGTTCCGACGGGCCAGAAGGGGTCATGATGGCCCACGCGCTGGCCACCGATCCAGGGGTCCTGGTCGACGAACCCACGGGAGTTCAGCACGTCGAGCACCCGCCGCCTGGGCGCCGGCCGCCTCGAGCACGGCCGGCGGAGCCAGATGGACGACATCGGGATCGAATGTTCGCAGGATCGATTGGATCCGCCAGCTGGGGTAGCGCGACCGATAGCGATCGGTACAGCGGCAGCAAGAACGCCGGCCCCCGTTCGACGCTGGCCGAACGGTAACTCGACGGTCCGGGCCCGGAGCGACGACCAGGCAATGCCTACGCCGTCCAGATGTTCGATCGTCGGAAGCACGGAGCTCGTCACTCCGTCGACCCTGGGAAGTAGGGACTCCGCGACGATCGCCACGCGCACCGAGCCGACCGTACGGTACCGAAATGAAGGGCCGGGATCGCCGGGATGTCGGCGAGATGCCGACCAGAAGAACAGCCGAAGTCAGCGCCGTTCGCCCGAGACCGCCCGGCGGTCGCCGCCCGCGATTCGGCTCAGGCGTCACCTGCAGCCTCTGCATCGCCCATGCGTCCGTGCTTCCAGTAGCCGCGCACCGTGGCTTGGGACCGTGGGAGCCCTCGCTCGTCGAAGAGATGGCGCCGGATTCGCTGCATTGCCGCGGCCTCGCCGGCGGCCCACACACTGGTGCCGGGCGCCAGATCGGCGTCACGAACAGCTTGCACGAGTGCTTCGCCCGAAGGTGCGCCAGCCGGAAGGTCCCACCATTCGACCGTCGCCTGGGCATGGTCGGGCAACGGCAGCCGGGCGTCGGGGTGGGCGACCTCGATGTGCACCTGCACCGGCACCGGCGCCTCGACAGCCGGCGCCTCGACAGCCAGCGCCTCGACGGCCTGAGCCTCGACAGCCGGCGCCTTGATGGCCTGAGCCTCGACAGCCAGCGCCTCGAGCAGCTGGTTGATGGCGGGGATGGCCGTCTCGTCGCCGACCAGAAGGAACGACGGCGCCTCCGAAGCAATGGCATAGCCGCGGCCCGGGCCTGACACCGCCACGAGTGCCCCTGGCTCTGCGGTTGCCGCCCACTCCGAGGCCGGGCCCGAGCCGTGGATCACGACGTCCAGGACCAGTTCGAGGGCCTCGGCGTCGAGGTGACGAGGGGTGAAGGTCCGAATCGTCGGACGCCGCCCGTCGGGAAGGAGGAACTCGTTGCCATTCCAGGCCGGAATGACCAACTCCTCGGCTCCCGACGCTGGGAGCAGAACCCGCACGCTGGCCGCCGGTCGTTCTACGCTGAAACCGGCAAGGTCGTCACCTGCCAGGGTGACACGGACCATGCGGGGGCCGAGGACCTCGACCCGGCGGACCGCCACCTGCCGGAACTTCGGGGGTTCCCGCCGGCGCCGCACCGCATCGAGCCGTTCGGCGCGGTCATCGGTGTTCATGCCGGCACGAGTCCCATGTCGCGTGGATGGTACCCCGGGTTGGCTCGCCGCCCGACCTCGCGAATTGCTTACCCGGGTGGTATAGAAATAGTCATTTCGAGCCATTTCGCTATTTGTGCTTAGCGTTTATCCTGTACCTGCGATCACCGCGTGGTCCGAGTCCTCGCTTCCGCCAGGAGTGCGGAGCGAACTTCGGCCGCCGGTGACGTCCGACGGGTTTCGGCCGAACGCGATTCTGCTGGGTTGGCGAGCTGCGAACTGCCGCGCGCCAAGAAGTGGCCATCTGAAGCAATTCGAACGGGGGCGAGAGTGACAAATGGGAGATCGACGAGGCACTGAGCCCAGGGGTGCGGTAGGAAGGGCCGGTCGG
>JAUTXM010000131.1 GCA_030838025.1 Acidimicrobiaceae bacterium | reverse complement strand
GAACCCCGCGCGGGGGGGCGCCGGGGCGGAGCGGCCGAGGGCCGGCGCCTCTAGCCTCGGGGCATGAATGGCGACGCCCTAAGGACCCGTCTGGCCGCCGGTGAAACCGTCGTCCTGGCCGGGTGCTTCGATGCCCTGTCGGCCCGACTGGCGACTGCGGCCGGGTTCGAGAGCCTGTTCCTGTCGGGCTACTGCACCGCGGCCACCCTGCTCGGCCTGCCCGACTTCGGCTATCTGACCCAGACCGAGATGGCCGACGCAGCCCGGCGCGTCTGCTCCACGGTGCCCGGAGCGGCGGTGGTCGTCGATGGTGACACCGGCTACGGCAACGCACTCAACACCATCCGGACCGTCGAGCTATACGAACACGCCGGGGCGGCGGGCATCTTTCTCGAGGATCAGGTTTGGCCCAAGAAGTGCGGTCACATGGCCGGCAAGAGGGTCGTTCCTCGGGAGGACTGGCTGGCCAAACTGCAGGCCGCCGTGGACCACCGCGACCGGCTCTTCGTAACTGCCCGGACCGACGCCCGAGCGGCGGTCGGGCTGGATGAGGCTTGCGAACGAGCCCGTATGGCCGCCGACATCGGCGTGGACGCCATCTTCGTGGAGGCCCCCGAGTCGGTCGACGACATGGAAGCCATCGCCAAGGCGACGCCCGGCTGTGTCCGTGTCGCCAACATGATCGAGGGCGGCCGCACGCCGCTGCGGACGCCGGCAGAACTCCACGACCTCGGCTTCGACCTCATCGTCTCGCCCCTCACAGGCTTGCTGGCCGCAGCTCGCCAGATGCAGCAGGCGTACGCCGTGCTCCACGCACAGGGGACACTGCGGGACCATCTCGACCTCGTCACCTCCTTCGACGAGTTCGGGGCGATCATCGACCTCGACCGGCACTACGCCCTCGAAGCCCGCTACGCGCAACCGGACCCGCAACCGCAACCGGACCGGGATGGCTGACCAGGGCGACGTCCGACGCATCGCCCTGTCCTTGCCCGACACTGCCGAGTCCATGGACCACTTTGCGTTCTCGGTGCGCAACAAGGGCAAGGACAAAGGGTTCGTGTGGGTCTGGCAGGAGCGGATCACTCCGAAGAAGCCCCGCGTTCCCAATCCCGGTGTAGTCGCGGTTCGGGTCGCCAACGAGTCCGAGAAGCAGCTGCTCCTGGCCGCTGATCACGAGAAGTTCTTCACCGAAGACCACTACAACGGCTTCCCCGCCGTGCTGGTCCGACTGGCCGCGATCGACGCCGGCGAGCTCGAGGAACTGATCGTCGATGCCTGGCGTTGCCTGGCGCCCAAGGCGCTGGTGGCGGAGTTCGACCGGGACGGCGGGGCACCGTAGGGTTGAACCATGACGTTCGTCCTGCCCGAAGCGGCCGATACCGACCCGGCACTGACCCAACTGGTGATCGCCTGGGTCACGTCGGAAAACTGGGGCGAGTCGCGAAAATTCCTCAGTGAGCACGCCGACGAACTCCTCACCGAGGACGCGGAGATCGCCATTGCGGAGCTGATCGATGGCAACCCGGATCAAGAGGTACTCGGGTTGCACCAGGAGTTGCTAGAGGCCGCTCGGGTCGGTGGTATCGACACCGCCTACGACGCCATCGACGAGTCGATCCGTCGTTTCGCCCTGGCCGAGCGCCTGGTTGCCTGGGTGGCGACCCAGTCCTGGGACGAAGCGCGTGCGTTCTTCGACCAGCACGCCGAGGAATTCGGCACCGACGAGGCCGAGTCGGTGCTCGACGAACTGGTCGACGACAACCCGGGCCAGCCCGATCTCCTCGCCCACCAGGGCCTGCTGAGCCTGATCCGCCTCGACGGTGCCGACTTCGCCTTCGCGGTGCTGGACGAGCCCGAAGCACTGGGTGATCTGGTGACCAGCTCGGCCAACCGGGCCGACCCGTTTCGGGCGATACCGCGGGCCCGGCTGCTGGCCGGCCTCTACCCCGACAACCTGGGTGCCCAGCTGGCCCTGGCCACGACCGCCCTGATCATCGGCGACCGCAACGAGGCCATGCGCGCCATCGCCCGCTGCGCCGAGTCGCTGCCCCAGCAACAACGGACCGAGCTGGCGGAGCAGTTGGCGAAGCTGGCCGAGGCCCAGCCGGAGCTGGCGGCCGGGTTGGCGAGCCTGCAGGGGATTCTCGACTGACGCCGGCAGCGCCCGGCTGATTCTCGACTGACTCCCGCACTGCCCGGCTACATCTCGACTGACTCCCGCTGTGCCCGGGTACCTCTCGGCCAATCACGGCTAAATCCGAGCGCCGCCCGGATCTCGCCGACCTAACGTGGCGGCCGTGAGCGGCTTCCTCTGAAACTGAGCACGCGGTCCTCCTGGCGTCACGGCCCCCATCCGTCCGTGACGTCAGGAAAGGAAGCTCGTGTTCTCGTCCCGCTTCATCCGCCTCGCCCGGCTCGACCGACTTCCTCGGAGGGCCGGCATGTCGGACCGGGCTGTCGCGCTCGTGTTCGTCGCTCGTTTCACCGACGAGGTCCTCTCGGGTGCCTGGACGGTGCTGTCGCCCACCTTCCGGGCCGCCTTCAGGCTCAGCCTGGTCCAGGTCGGGTTTCTGAGCCAGGTCCTCGAGTGGGTGGCGCTGACGGTCGAGCCGGTGGCCGCCGTCCAGATCGACCTGCGCAGCCGCCGACCCTTCATGGCCGCAGGCGCCCTCGCGATTGCCGCCGCGGTCCTGGCGATGGGTTTGGCACCCACCTACCTGGCCCTCGGGTTGGGCTTCGCCATGTACGGACTGGGCTCGGGTCCCCTGGCCTGCACCGCCGACGTCGTGGTGGTCGAAGCTTTTCCGCGCGACGCCGAACGGGCCTATGGCAGGGCCACGTTCCTGGACACCGTCGGCGCCCTGGCCGGCCCAGGCTTGGTCGCATTGGCCGTCGCCGCCGGCGTGTCTTGGCGGGTCCTGCTGGTGGTCCTCGGCACCGGCGCCGCCCTCTACGGCATCGCGCTGGGGGCGACCAGGTTCCCCGCGCCATCGCATATCCCGGAGCCGGGGCGCCACTGGGCCCGTCGGGTGATCGCCAACGGCCGCACGGTCCTCAGCAACGCCCATGCGCGGAGGTGGCTGCTGGCGCTGCTCTGCTTCGACCTCTTCGAAGCGGCGTTCCTGCTGAAGTACATCTGGCTGCACGACTCGGTCGGGCTGAGCCAACCGCTGGTCGCCGTCTACGCCGCGGGCGAGCAGATCGTCGACTTGGTGGCACTCCTGCTGCTTGACCGCTGGTTGGCCAGGCGAGATGCCGGGCAGGTGTTCCAGATCGCGGTCACGGCCCTGATCGTGCTCCCCCCGCTGTGGGTGGCCGCGCCGGGGCTGGCGGGGCGAGTCGCGCTCGGCATCCCGCTTGCCTTCGCCCACACGCTCATCTGGCCCTTGGCCAAGGCGAGGTCGCTGACTGCCGTCCCCGAGCTCGGCGGGGCGACGCAGGCCAT
>JAUTXM010000124.1 GCA_030838025.1 Acidimicrobiaceae bacterium | reverse complement strand
CCGCCGACGGCGTCCACGACGCAGGCGCCGGTTCAGGCAGCCACCATCCCCCGGCGCGGCGGCGCAGCGACGACGACGTCGCTGCCGGCGAGACCCTGAGTCGGGACACGTGCGCCTCGCAGCCCTGCTTGCAGCTGCGGAGCTAACGCCGCGCCAGGTCCTGGGCGATGCGGAGGCCGCCGAAGTCACGAGCATCACCCTTGACTCGAGGGCCGTGGTACCGGGGGCGCTGTACTGCTGCATACCGGGGCAGCGCTTCGACGGCCACGACTTCGCTCCCGCCGCCGTGCAAGCGGGCGCGACCGCGCTCGTCTGCCAGCGTCCGCTTGAGCTGCCGGTACCGCAGGTTGTCGTCGCAGCGGTGCGTTCTGCGGTGGGCCCCCTGGCGGCGGCCCTCTACGGCCACCCATCTCGGTCGTTGACGGTGGTCGGCGTGACCGGCACCAATGGGAAGACCACGACGACCGCGTTGCTCGAGGCCATCTTCACCGCAGGGGGCCTCCCGGCCGCCACGATCGGGACGCTCTCGGGCGCTCGGACGACACCGGAGGCGCCAGAGTTGCAGGCCACGCTGGCCGCTTTCCGCTCCGAGGGCCGGGTCGCGGTCGCCATGGAAATCTCGTCCCACGCCCTGGTCCAGCATCGAGTGGACGCCATCTGGTTCGCTGCCGCAATCTTCACCAACCTCTCCCAGGACCATCTCGACTACCACGCCACCATGGACGACTACTTCGAAGCCAAGGCCCGGTTGTTCGAGCCGGGTCGCGCCGCCGTTGCCGTGGTGAATGCCGACGATCCCTGGGGGCAGCGATTGCTGAACCGGCTGCGCACGCAACCAGGCGGCGCCTCCGACAACCTGGCGGTCATCCCCTTTTCCCTGCTCGACCTCGACGATCTGACGGTGCGCCCCGAGGGCAGTCGATTCCGTTGGCGGGGCGTCGAGGTTCGGTTGCGCCTGGGGGGGCGCTTCAACGTGCGCAACGCCGTGGCCGCTGCGACCGCAGCCGCGGCCCTCGATATCGACCGCAATGCCATCGTTGCCGGGTTGGAGCAGGTCGAGGCGGTCCGGGGCCGTTTCGAGCCGGTGCGGGCCGGGCAGCCCTTCATGGTGCTGGTCGACTACGCCCACACGCCCGACGGCCTCCAAGCGGCGCTTTTGGCAGCCCGCGAGCTGGCCGACGGCGGCGCCGGTCGGAGTCATTCGGGGCGAGGCCGGGTCATCGTCGTCTTCGGTGCGGGCGGGGATCGGGATCAAGCCAAGCGGCCCGTGATGGGCTCGGTGGCGATGCAACAGGCCGATGTCGCCATCCTGACCTCGGACAATCCCCGGAGCGAGGACCCCTGGGCGATCATCGCCCAGATCGCCGCCGGCGCCCAGGAGGGTAACGGTAAAGCTAAACTAGAGATTGAGGCGAATCGGGCGGCAGCCATCGGTCTGGCCCTGGAGTCAGCCGAGGAGCACGACGTCGTCGTGATCGCCGGCAAGGGCCACGAGATCGTTCAGGAGGCGGCCGGGAGGGTCATCGCGTTTGACGACGCCGACGTCGCGCAGCGCGCCCTGGCCCGAATCGGCCGCGACCGGGGGACGTGGTGAGGTCGTGACCGCCGTCCTCATCGCCGCGGGCACGGCCCTGCTGGTATCCATACTGTCGACGCCGTTGCTCATCAGGTGGCTGCGGGCCCACGGAATCGGCCAGCAGATCCGCGAGGACGGGCCCAAGGGCCACTTCACCAAGGCAGGGACGCCGACGATGGGCGGGCTGGCGATCATGGCGGCCGCCCTGGCCGGCTACCTGGCGGCCCACGTCAAGACGGTGTTCACCGAGCGAGGCCTGTTGGCCATGCTCGCGATCGGCGGGGCGGCGCTGATCGGCTTCGCCGACGACTGGATCAAGGTGAGCCGGCAGCGCAGCCTGGGGCTCAACAAGCGGGCCAAGATCGCCGGTCAGTTGCTCATCGGCGTGGCGTTCGCGGCGGCGTGCGTGTACTGGCAGCGGGTCGACACCCACCTGTCGTTCACCAGCGCCAAGCCCCTCCAGCTGAGCCTCGGTCGGGTCGGCTGGATGGTGTTCGCGGTGCTGGTCCTGGTCGGCTGCACCAATGCCGTCAACCTGACCGACGGACTGGATGGGCTGGCGGCGGGCTCATCGGTGTTCGGCTTTGCCGCCTTCACGGTGATCGGCTTCTACCAGTTCAAGCACCTCAACCTGTACCACAACCCCGCGTCGCTGGACGAGGCAGTGATCGCGGCGGCGCTGCTCGGAGCATGCGCCGGGTTCCTCTGGTGGAACGCCGCCCCGGCCGACATCTTCATGGGCGATACCGGATCGCTCGGGATCGGCGCCGCCCTTGCGGCCCTGGCCCTGCTGCAGAACGTGGACCTGTTGTTGCCGATCATCGGGGGTCTGTTCGTCATCGAGACCCTGTCGGTGATGATCCAGGTGTTCACGTTCCGGGTGCTGCACCGGCGGGCCTTTCGCATGGCGCCCATCCATCACCACTTCGAACTGCTGGGATGGCCCGAGACGACCGTGATCGTCCGGTTCTGGATCCTGGCGGGGATGTGCACGGCGGTGGCGCTGGGCCTGTTCTATACCGACTTCATTGCCCACGGGGGGACCGGATGAGTCGGCCCGAGGAGGGGACAGTCGGAGCCGGGGCCCGGGCCGGGACAGGGGCCGGGGCCGGCGCGGTGGTCGTGGTCGGCTTTCGGGTAACGGGCCTGGCAGTCGCCCGCTACCTGCGCCGAGGTGGTCAGCACGTGATCGTCGTGGAGGACGATCCCACCGACGAACGGCGCCAGCAGGCGGCCGCGATCGGTGCCGACTTCGTCGGGCGACCCGATGACGACCAGTTGCGCCGGGTGCTCAAGGGGAGCCGCTTGGTCGTGCCCAGCCCCGGCATCCCGGTCCGCCACCGGGTGTACCAACTGGCGGCCGACGCCGGGGTTCCCGTCCATTCGGAACTGGAGCTTGGCTGGCAGCGGCTGGAAGGGCGGGCGATCCAAGGAGACGGCGGCAGGCGGCCGACCCTGGTCGCGGTGACCGGGACCAATGGCAAGACGACCGTGACCAGCCTGGTGGCCTCCATGCTGGTCGAGTCCGGATTGGTCGCCGTGGCAGCGGGCAACATCGGCCTGCCCTTTGTCGACGCGGCCGGGCTCGACGCCGACGTGCTGGTCACCGAGGTGTCTTCGTTCCAACTGCAATACACGGACCGTTTTCATCCCGCGGTCAGCTGCTGGCTCAACCTGGCCGAGGACCACCTCGACTGGCATCCCACCATGGCGCACTACGCCGCCGCCAAGGCGCGCGTCTGGGCGGCTCAGCGCTCGGGGGACGTGGCGGTGGTCAACGCCGACGACCCGGCCGTAATGGAGGCAGTAGCCGACCCTGACCTGGGCTTGGCGGACGGAGTGGCGCGGCTCACCTTCTCGGCCGCAGCAGCGAGCAACGCCGACTTCCACCTCGCAGCGGACGGGATGCTGGCCGGCCCGGGAGATCTCGAGTTGCTCTCGATCGCCGAACTGCCTCGGTCCCTGCCCCTCGACGTGGCCAATGCCCTGGCCGCGGCGGCCACCGCCCTGGCCGCAGGCGCCGTGGTCGAGGGCTGCCGCTCGGCGCTGCGGCAGTTCAGCGGCCTGCCCCACCGGGTCGAACTGGTGGGTCAGCAAGGCGACATCCGTTGGTACGACGATTCGAAGTCGACCACGCCGGCGTCGGTGCTGGCAGCAGTCGCGGGGTTCGAGTCCGTGGTTCTGATCGCAGGCGGGCGCAACAAGGGGTTGGACTTGCGCGTGTTGGCGACGGCGGCGCCGCCCGTGCGGGCCGTAGTCGCCATCGGCGACGCGGCAAAGGAAGTCGAGGCGGCGTTTTCCGGGCGTGTCCCGGTGGTCCGGGCCGCCAGCATGGCGGCCGCGGTGGCGACCGCGGCGGAGATGGCGGACCCCGGTGACGTCGTCCTGCTGTCACCGGGCTGTGCCTCGTTCGACTGGTACCGGTCGTATGCCGAGCGGGGCGAGGAGTTCACCGCCTTGGTGCGGGTCGTGACCGGCAAGGACGCAGTTGGCGGAGATTCAGTGAGTGACGACGGGAGTTCCACATGAAGGACATGACCGGTGCCTACCGGCTGGCGGAAATCGACCGGGTGGTCGATCGAGTGGTGGCCGATCCCAACCGCCGCCGGCGGTGGGCGGACTGCGACTTGGTGCTGATGGCGTTGATGACCGTGCTCTGCCTGATCGGGCTCGTCATGGTTTTGTCGGCGTCGTCGGTGCAGAGCCTGCGTCAGTACGGCTCGCCCTGGCACTACTTCGAACGCCAGGCGCTCTGGTTGTCCTTCGGTGCGGTGGCGTTCATCATCGCCATCCGCGTCGACTATCACCATTGGCGGCGGGTCGCCGTACTGGCCGTGATCGTCACGATGGGCCTGATGGCGGCGGTGCTCATGTCCAGCGTCAGCGTGGCGGGGGGCGGTTCGGCCCGCTGGCTGGGCGTCGGATCATGGCGGATGCAGCCGTCGGAGCTGGCCAAGTTGGCCTTCGTGCTGTTCGCGGCCGACGTCCTCGACCGCCGGGCCGACCGCATCCGGGAATGGCGCTACAGCATGGTCCCCGTCCTGGTGGCGTTCGCGGGCATGGCGTTGCTCGTCATGGCCCAGCCGGACATGGGGACGACCATGATCTTGGCGTGCATCCTGGTGACGGCGCTGTACGTGGCCGGCCTGCCGCTTCGCCCCCTGGCGACGCTCATGATGATGGGTGGGGCGGCGGCATTGTTGGCCGCCAAGGCCGCCCCGTATCGCTGGCGGCGTATGACCGCCTTCTGGCATCCCTTCTCCGATGCCGCCAACACCGGGTACCAGTCGGCTCAAGGCGTGGTGGCGTTGGGATCGGGGAGGCTCTTCGGCCTCGGCCTCGGCGCCACCCGGGCCGCGACCGGGTACCTGCCCAACCAGTCCACCGACTTCATCTACGCCATCATCGGCGAAGAGACCGGGCTGCTCGGGAGCCTCCTGATCGTCGGGCTGTTCGTGGCCCTGGCCGTCGTGGGGATCCGGGTGGCGTGCCGGGCACCCGACTGCTTCGGAGGCGTCCTGGCGGCGGGAATCACCGCCTGGCTGGTCGGCCAGGCGGTCATCAACATCGGGGCGGTGGTGGGACTGGTCCCCGTGACAGGAGTTCCCCTCCCGTTCGTCTCCTTCGGCGGGTCCTCGTTGATCATCGCCATGGGCGCCCTCGGCATCTGTTGCAACGTGGCCAAGCAGAGCGTGTGGGAGAGCAGCCCAGGCTCGAGCCGCAGGCGCTCCTCGGGTTTGCACACCGCGGGAACCGAGGCCGCCCGCAGTAGGGCCGTGCGCCGGCCTCAGGAGA
>JAUTXM010000109.1 GCA_030838025.1 Acidimicrobiaceae bacterium | reverse complement strand
CCGGCGTGCGGGCCGCGGCCAAGAACCGTCCCATCACAGGCTCGGCCATGGACGCCCTGGCGAGCGAGGTCGAGGAGCAGCTGCGCCTCGACGGCCCAGAAGTCACGACCGAGCAGGTCGGCCGAGCCGTGCTGGACCGGCTGCGGACCCTGGACGAGGTGGCCTACGTTCGATTTGCCAGCGTCTACAAGGGCTTTGCCGACGCGGGCGACTTCGAACGCGAGGTCGGCCTGCTCACCAAGGCCACCCGGCCCAAGCACCACTAGGGCAGCACTAAGGTCCGCGCATGCGAGTTGGATTGCTGACCGGCGGTGGCGACTGTCCTGGCCTCAACGCCGTCATACGTGCCGTGGTCCGCAAGGGCGAAACGTTCTACGGGGATGAACTCATCGGCTTCCTCGACGGGTGGCGAGGCGTCATCGACAACCGCACCATTGCGCTCAACGTGGAGCGGTGCCGCGGGATCCTCCCGCGCGGCGGGACGATCCTGTTCACCTCCCGGACCAACCCGTACAAGATCGACGGCGCGGTCGAGCAGGCCTTGGCGACGCTCGAGGCACAACGCATCGACGCCCTGGTCGCGATCGGCGGCGAGGATACCCTCGGCGTCGCTCACCGGTTGGCGGCTGAGGGAGTCGACGTCGTCGGTGTCCCCAAGACGATCGACAACGACCTCTCGTCCACTGAGGTCACCTTCGGATTCCACACCGCGGTCCAGATCGCGACCGAAGCCATCGACCGGTTGCACACCACGGCCGAATCCCACGACCGGGTCATCGTCTGCGAGGTGATGGGTCGCCATGCCGGCTGGATCGCCACGTATGCGGGCATCGCGGGCGGGGCGGCCGAGATCCTGGTGCCCGAAGAGCCGTTCGACGTCGACGTGGTCTGCGACAACTTGAAGGCCCGCCACGCCAAGGGCCGTTTTGCATCGATCGTCGTCGTTGCCGAGGGGGCGGTGCCGAAAGAGGGGACCATGACGTTGCAATCACGAGAGGTCGACCAGTTTGGCCACGTGCGCCTCGGCGGCATCGGCAACCTGCTGGCGGCCGAGATCGAAGCGCGGACGGGCTTCGAAACCCGGGTCACGATTCTCGGCCACATCCAGCGGGGCGGGACACCAACTGCGTTCGACCGGGTGTTGGCCACCCGTTTCGGCATCGCTGCGATCGAGGCGGTCCACGACGAAGCGTTCGACCAGATGGTCGCCCTGCGTGCCGACCAGATCGTGCGAGTCCCCCTGGGCGAAGCGGTCACGGAGTTGAAGACTGTGGACCCCGAACTGCTCCACGACGTGGCGGCCGCCTTCTGGGGCTGAGCGTCCACGACATCGGGCCTTCCGGTGTCGGGCGTGACGGCCGCTTCGGCATGTAACTGGCCCATCCCCGCCGGGCCTCGACAGCCGCGCAGCCCTAAGTGACGGCGCCCTCGTCGAGCAACTGGAGCAGCGGCGCCAGCAGCCCCGGTGTGGCTACGACCGCGGTTCCGTCGGCCAACGTGGCCGCCTCCGCCCCGGCCTCGATGGCGACCAGCACGCCCGCCGCCAGGTCCCATGGTTGCAGGCCCAGCTCGTAGAAGGCGCTGACCCGCCCGCCCGCCACCCAGCACAAGTCGAGGGCGGCCGCGCCGAAGCGCCGGATGTCCCGCACCCGGGGCAGCACGTGGGACAACACGTGGGCCTGGTGGGCGCGGCGCTCAGGAAGGTAGGAAAACCCCGTCGCTACCAAGGCAGTCGCCAGTGAGGGGGGTATGGCCGGGAGCTTGAGGACCCGACCGTTGAGCGTGGCACCCCCGCCACGCCAGGCACGCCAGGTCTCGTCTCGGGATGGATCAATCACCACGCCGACCGCCGCCTGGCCGTCGATCTCGGCCGCGACCGAGACCGCGTAAGCGGGGACGCCAAACAGAAAATTGGTGGTGCCGTCGAGCGGGTCGATCACCCAGCGCACACCGGTCGTGCCCGTCCGGGATGTTCCCTCCTCAGCCAGGATCGAGTCATGGGGCCGGCACTCCGACAGGACCGCGACAACGCACCGTTCGGCCGCCCGGTCCACTTCGCTCACCAGGTCCGTGGGCGACGACTTGGTGGAGACGTCGTGGCGAGCCCGCCCCACCTGGGTCTGGATGATCGCCGCGGCTGCCGCCGCCGCGGCCGACGCCACGGCCAGGAGCTCGTCGACGAGGGATGAGGCCACCGAGTAGTTCTACCGCGCCCCGGCGGTAGCCTCCCACCTCGTGGCTCACCGGCTGGTCGACCTGCGCTCCGACACGGTCACCCAGCCGACCGCCGGGATGCGCCAGGCGATGGCCGACGCGGTCGTGGGCGACGACGTCTACCGCGAGGACCCCACGGTCAACGCCCTCGAGGACGCCTTTGCCGAGCGGGTCGGGAAGCAGGCGGCGCTCTTCGTGCCCTCGGGGACCATGGGCAACCAGTTGGCGCTACGGGTGCTGACCCGGCCCGGCGACCTGGTGGTCGCGGGCGGCCGCCAGCACCTGGTGATCTACGAGAATGCCGCCTCGGCCCGCAACGCCGAAGTCCAGCTGCACACCGTCGACGACGCCGATGGCACGATCGACGCCGAATCGGTCTTGTGGGCCGTCGAGGCGGGCGACCACCACCAACCCCAGGTGGGCCTCGTCTGTGTGGAGAACACCCACATGCCCGCCAGTGGCGCCGTCTGGCCGCTCGAACGTCTCGAGCAACTGGCGGCCCGGTGCCGCATGCCGACGATCCCGATCCCCATCCACATGGACGGTGCCCGGTTGTGGCATGCCGAGGTTGCCACCGGTGTGAGCATGGCCGAGCTGGCCGCGTCGGCCGCGACGGTGATGTGCTGCCTCTCGAAGGGCCTGTGCGCGCCGGTTGGCTCCCTGCTGGCTGGTCCCGCCGATGTGATCGGGGCGGCTCGGACCGAGCGCAGCCGCCTCGGTGGGGGCATGCGCCAAGCAGGCGTCATCGCGGCCGCCGGGCTGGTCGCCATGCGTACGATGGTCGACCGGCTGGCGGAGGACCACGCCCGGGCCCGTAGGCTGGCCGAGGCGGTTGCCGCCCGTTGGCCTGACGCCGGACTCGATCCCGCCGACGTGGTGACCAACATCGTCGTGTTCCACCACTGCGACCCTGCTGGCGTTGTGGCCCATCTCGACGCCGAGGGCATCAAGGCGGGGACCATCGCGCCTCACACCGTCCGCATGGTCACCCATCACGACGTTGACGAAGACGGGATCGACCGGACCTGTCGGGCACTGGCAACCGCTCCCTGACCAACCGGCCATGCCCGGCGTCGTAATGACACGCCAGGTCGCCCTGTGACAGGAGGCGATAGGCGGCCATCGATGGGTCACCGGTAGATTCGCCGGTCATGGCCGAGCTCATGGCGGAGGCGCCGGGTTCGGCACTCGCGGTGTATGCCCATCCCGACGATCCCGAGGTGTCGTGCGGGGGGACCTTGGCTCGATGGGCCGCGGCCGGGACCGCAGTGGTCGTGTGCCTCTGCGCCGAAGGCGACAAGGGGTCGCTCGACCCCACCGCCAGCGGGATGCAACTGGCGGCGCTTCGCCGCCGGGAGGTGGAGGCCGCCGGCGCGGTGCTCGGTGTCACTGACCATCGGTTCCTTGGCTATCTCGACGGTGAGCTGGAAGACGATGCCGAGCTTCGGGGCCGTCTGGTGGCGCTGATTCGTGAGGTGAAGCCCGACGTGGTGCTGTGCCCGGACCCGACTGCGGTGTTCTTCGGGCAGCATTACGCCAACCACCGCGACCACCGAGTCGTGGGCTGGGCGACCTTGGATGCGGTGGCCCCCGCCGCCGCCAATCCGCACTATTTCCCCGATGCCGGACCGGCCCATCAGCCCGCCGCCCTCTACCTGTCGGGGACGCTCGAGCCCGACATCTGGGTCGACATCACCAGCATGGTCGAACGCAAGGCGCAGGCCGTCGAATGCCATGCCAGCCAGGTTGGGGAGCCGGGGGAGTGGTTGCGCACCGTGGTTCGCCAACGGGCCGAAGCGGGTGGCCGCCGGGCCGGGGTGCAGTACGCCGAGGGTTTCCGGCGCCTGCTGCTGCGCCAGTAGCGAGCTCAGCCGCCGGTGACGCCGCGTTCGTCGGGAGGAATCGGCGGCGGAGGCGGGACCTCGGTTGGCTCGCTCGACAGGGCCGCCGTGGCCGCGGCGATCATGATGTCCATCTGGCGTTTCTCCTTGATGGTGCGCCACTCGCCCATAGCCCGAAGCACCAGCACCGCAATGACGGCCACTCCCCCCGCCGCGAGCACGGCCCCGAACACGCCACCCACGCCCTCGGGCGTGGCGCACGTACCGGTACAGCCGACCTTCACGGCGCTGTATCCGATCAGTCCGCCGCATATGCCCGCGACCAGAATGGCGCCGAAGGCCAGTATTCGGGCCTGGACCGACGGGAGAGCGGAGACTGGCCTGGTGTCCTGCTCGCCATTTGCCGATGCCATGCCGGCGGCCATCGTAGGCTCCCCCGCGTGCTGCGTTGTCTGATCGTGCTTCCGACGTACGACGAGGCGACGAATGTCGCTGCGGTGCTCCGACGGATCCGGGCCGCAACGCCAGGGTCGGATGTGCTGGTGGTCGACGATGCCAGCCCCGATGGCACCGCAGACATTGTCGAGGCGGTGGCGTCCGAGCTGGGCAACATCGAGGTGCTCCGGCGACCCGCCAAGGCCGGCCTCGGGAGCGCCTACCGTGACGGCTTCCGCTGGGGTCTCGACCGTGGCTACGAGGTCATCATCGAGATGGACGCCGACATGTCGCACGATCCGTCAGACCTTCCTCGGCTGATCGCGTCGGTCGACGACGGGGCCGATCTGGCAATCGGCGCCCGCTATGTCCCGGGGGGCTCCATCCCGGAATGGTCCTGGCACCGCCGCCTCCTCTCTCGGCAAGGCAACCGCTACGCCGCCTGGGCCCTGCGGCTGCCGATCAGCGATGCGACCTCGGGTTTTCGGGCGTACCGGGCGTCGACCCTGGCCAAGGTCGACCTGGCCACCGTTCGGGCCGACGGCTACGGATTCCAGGTCGAGATGGCGTACCAGGTCGCCGGCCAGGGCGGTGTGATCGCGGAGATGCCCATCCGGTTTTCCGAACGGACTGGCGGCCGATCGAAGATGTCGAGCCGAATCGTCGTCGAGGCGCTGGTCCTCGTTACGTGGTGGGGGCTGCGCGATCGGCTGCATCGAACGGCCCGGGGCGACCAGCGCTGACGGTCGCGGTGTCCGGCCGGTCACACCGGCTGGTTGTACTGCTTTGCCAGACTGTGAGCGGTGGCCACCATCCTCCACGTCGACATGGATGCCTTCTTCGCCGCGGTCGAGGTGCGGTTGGACCCGTCGCTTGCCGGTAAGCCGGTCATCGTCGGGGGATCGGGGCGCCGCGGGGTCGTGGCGGCCGCGAGCTATGAGGCCCGGGTGTACGGAGTTCACTCGGCTATGCCGGCGGGTCAGGCTCGGCGCTTGTGCCCGCACGCCGTCTTCGTCGCCGGACGCTACGACCGTTACAGCGAGGTGAGCGAACAGATCCACCAGATTTTTCAGGCGTATACGCCTTTGGTGGAGGGGATCGCCCTTGACGAGGCCTTCCTCGACGTGAGCGGCGCCGCCAGCCTGTTCGGCGACGGTCCAGCCGTCGGCCGCCGCATTCGGACCCAGGTGCAGTCCGAGCTCGGGCTCTCCTCGTCGGTCGGGGTCGCGGCCAGCAAGTTCGTTGCCAAGCTGGCGTCGGAGGCGGCGAAGCCGAAGGCCAGCCCCGCCGGTATCGTCGCCGGGGCGGGCCTGGTGGTGGTGGAGCCGGGGGAGGAGCTGGCGTTCCTCCATCCGATGCCGGTCGAGGCGTTGTGGGGTGTGGGTTCCGTCACTGCAGGCCGGCTGCGTGGGCTGGGTGTCGACACGATCGGCGAGCTGGCCGCGATCCCGCTCGACACGTTGGAACGGTCGCTCGGAGTGGCCAGCGGGCGTCACCTCCACGAGCTGGCTTGGGCGAGGGATCCCCGCCGGGTCGAGCCCAACCGGGCGGTGCAGTCGATCGGCCACGAGGAGACCTATCCGTGGGATCGCGACGATCGGGACGAACTGAATCGCGAAGTGGTCCGCATGGCCGACGCCGTGGCCAGTCGGATGCGGGCCGCGGGCGTCACCGGCCGGACGGTGACGCTGAAGCTGCGCTATGGGGACTTCAGCACCATCACCCGATCGCGCACCTTCGGTGTGGGGATCGACACCGGTCCGGCGATCGCCCGGGCGGTCGGGGGGCTGCTCGACCAGGTCCCGGTGGACCCTGGCGTCCGGCTCCTCGGCGTGTCCGTTGCCAACTTGGCCCAAGGGGCCCCGCACCAGCTGGCCCTGGCGTTCGGGACCAGCGGCCCCGAGGCTGCGGCTGCGGCTGCGGGCGCGGCTGCGGGCGCGGGCCCTGGCGCCGGCGCCGGCGAGGCGCCGAGATCGCGGCCGTCTTCGGAAATGGTCGACGAATCGTGGCACGATGCCACCCGCGCCGTTGATCGTGTTCGGGCCCGCTTCGGTACCGGGGCGCTCGGACCGGCCGTCTTGCTCGATCGAGACGGACTGCGTTTGAAGCGCGTCGGCGATACCCAGTGGGGACCGGCCCAGCCGCCCTCCGACGACGAAGAAACCGGTGCTGCGGACCAGTGAATGACGACTCGCACCGTCTGTGCGAGTGCATCGTGTTGTTGTAGCGTGGAGGGACGCGCGAGCGACTGACGGGTGTGTAAGAGACTGTGCAGAGGGGTTGAGCGGTGCCGCTTTCCGAAGACGAACAGCGGATTCTTCATGAGATCGAGCGTCGGTTCTACGAGCACGATCCCGAGTACGCCAAATCCATCGAGAGTTCGACGTTGTACCGGTCGCTGGGTCGCAACTGCAAGTGGGCCGCGCTCGGATTTCTCGCCGGCCTCGTCATCCTGATTGTCTCATTTGCCTCAAGTGTCGTGCTCGGGGCGTTTGGCTTCGTCATCATGCTGCTCTGCGCCTTCATCATCACCCAGAACGTTCGCAAGATGGGCCGGGCGGGTTGGCAACAGATGACCGAGCAGATGCGATCGCACAATATGGGTGACTTGCTCGGCGACACCCGGCGCAAGCTGCGCGAGCGTTTCAAGCGCAACGACAACTGAGCAGGGACGGTTTCTCGCTCGAGAGTGCGAAGCGCCCTACGTCCGCGGGCGACTTGTGGTTCCGAGGGCGACTTAAGGCGCTGCCACGACCGTGAAGCGCCCTCGGAAACCTAAGTCGCCCACAGACGTCACCCTGGCTCCCCAGATCGGGTCCAGGACCGGCGCGAACCCCAGGCTCTCGAGCCCGAAGCCGGGCGCTCCCCCCATGAGGTCCGGGCTCCCGCGCCCGAGCCCAAGCGCCCGCGCTCGTAGTCCGGGCTCCAGGCGCTCGTAGTCCGGGCTCCCGCGCGCCTAGGAGCGGGACTTGACCGAGAACCGGGGGTCGACGGCCAGCCGGAGGCGCTGGGGTTTGGTGGCCGAGCCGAGGAGGGCCCGCTTGACC
>JAUTXM010000103.1 GCA_030838025.1 Acidimicrobiaceae bacterium | reverse complement strand
TGGGTCAAGCACGAGAACCACACGCCGACGGGGGCATTCAAGGTACGCGGTGGGTTGGTCTATGCCGACCGGCTCCGGACACATCGACCTGAGGTTCGAGGGATTGTCTCCGCGACACGCGGTAACCATGGGCAAAGCCTGGCGTTCGCGGGCCGCGCCTCCGGCCTTCGCGTCACAATTGTTGTGCCCCACGGCAACAGCCAGGACAAGAACGCCGCCATGCGCGGGTTTGGGGCCGAAGTCATCGAACACGGCCACGATTTCCAGGCGGCTCTGGAATATTCGGTCGACCTTGCCACCGACTGCGGATTCGAGTCGGTACCGCCATATCACCCCGATCTGGTACTCGGTGTCGCGACCTACGCCCTCGAGCTGTTCGACGGGGTCGGTGAGCTGGATACGGTCTACGTGCCGGTGGGGATGGGATCAGGAATCAGCGGACTTATTCGGGTGCGGGATCTGCTCGGGCTGCACGTCGATATTGTCGGCGTGGTCGCCGAGGAGGCTCCGGCCATCGCCCGGTCATTCGCCGCCGGGCAAGTGGTGGCGACCGAGACGGCACATACCTTCGCCGACGGTGTGGCGTGCCGTGTGCCCGATCCGGCTGCCGTGCAAGTGATCGTCGCAGGCGCGGCGCGAATCATCGCGGTGAGCGAGGAAGCAGTTGCCGCGGCCATGCGGACACTGTTCGCGACGACACACAACGCAGCCGAGCCGGCGGGCGCCGTGGCGCTCGCCGGGTTGCTCGCCGAACGCGACATTGTGCAACACCGGCGAATCGGGATTATTCAGACGGGCGGCAACGTCGACACCGACATGTTCGCTACGGTTCTGGCAGGTCAGACGCCGACGCTGTGAGGGGGGATGCGAGGCTGTCAGGCATGACTGGATCGGAGCCCAAGGCCAACCTGCAACGCTACCTACAAGCCGCCCGCAACGTCTTCGTGTCGAAGCTCGAGGGGCTCACCGAGTACGACATCCGCCGCCCGATGACGCCAACGGGCACCAACCTGCTGGGTCTCGTCAAGCACCTGGTCGGCGTGGAGCTGGGCTATCTCGGCGACGCCTTCGGCCGGCCGTTCGACGAGCCGCTCCCGTGGGATGCCGACGGCGAACCCAACGCCGACATGTGGGCCACCGCGGACGAATCAGGCGAATATATCGTCGGGCTCTACCGCCGGGCGTGGAAGCATTCCGACGCCACGATCGACATGCTGGCGCTGGACACGATCGGCCGGGTGCCATGGTGGCCGGACGATCGTCGCCACGCGACGCTGCACCTGATCCTGGTACATGTGATCGCCGAGACCAACCGTCACGGCGGGCACGCCGACATCGTCCGTGAGCTCATCGACGGTGCCGTCGGGCTGCGCCACCCCAACGACAACATGGCGCCAGGCGACGAGGCGTGGTGGACGAGCTACCGGAGCCGCCTGGAACGCGTGGCGCAGGAATCCGCCGCACGGGCGACCCGCCCAGTCACCTGACGGCCAAGCGCCTGGGCGGCGATTTGGGGGGAGCCCCAGCGGAGAATAGGGGCCATCCTCGATTCCTGAATCCGGCCAGACAGCAGACAGTGATCGCATGACTACTGCGACACCGACAATCCGCTTCGCCAACGCCGACGACGACGGCGGTGTGTTCTTGCGGGTGACGATGCCCGCCCGTTTGTGGTGGTGGGCCGTGCTCGGCGCCTGCGCCCGCCTGACGCATCGCATTTCTCGCCTGAGCCTGTGGACCTTCTCGTGGTCGGCTCGCCGGGGCGGGTCGCTCGCCCTTCGCCTCTCGGGCCCCGCGGCGGTCACCGCGGCCCGCAAGGCCATGCGGACGGTCCCGGCCTACGCCTCCTTGGTTGGCCAGCACGGGCCACCGCAGGCCGCCCGGAGCCCACAGGCGTGGCTCGGTCAACTGCCCGTGACCACCAAGCGGAGCTATATCGACCGCTGGTCCCTCGCGGAGCGCTGCCGCGACGGACGCCTTCCCGCCCACGGCTGCGACCTGGACGAGTCAGCCGGGTCTACCGGAGCGCCCTACACCTGGATTCGCAGCGAGCGCGAGCTGGAGGATGTCCATCGCAGCCTGGCGCTGCTGAGCCGCCATCTTCTTCCGGCCGACGGCCGGCCCCTCGTGGTGCTGAACGCCTTTTCGATGGGCGCCTGGGCCACCGGGACCAATGTCGCCGCCGCCCTCAGGGCCATCGCCGTCGTGAAGTCATGCGGACCCGACATCGACAAGGTGTTGGGCACCATCGTCCTCCTCGGAGGCGAACCCACGTATGTGGTGTGCGGCTACCCGCCGTTCCTCCGGATTCTGATCGATGCCGCGGCCGAGCGCGGGCAGGACCTGTCCGGGGTGAGGATGTATGCCTTCGTCGGCGGCGAGGGGATGACCGAAGGGGCTCGGCGACGGCTCGAGCGGACGTTCACCCGGGTTTGGTCGGCCTATGGCGCGTCGGACCTCGACATCGGCGTGGCCGCCGAAACGCCGGTGTCGGTATGGCTGCGCCAGCAGGCCTCCGAGCGTCCCGACTTGGCCCTCGCCCTGTTCGGGCGCACCGACCGTTTGCCGATGGTGTTCCAGTACGACCCCTGCGACTACCACGTCGAGGCTGTCTCGACCCCGGCGGGTGCCCACGAACTGGTGGTCACGGTGACTCGGCCGATGCTCTCGCCGCGGGTTCGGTACAACGTCGGCGACGAGGGCGGCACAATTGACTTCCAGGCCGCACTGGCGGCGTGCCGCTACCTCGGGCTCGACCCCGGTGAGGCGGAACGCCGGCCGTTCCGGCTGCCTTTCCTCTTCGTGCACGGTCGCTCTGACCAGACCGTGTCGTTCATGGGTGCCAACCTCTATCCCGAGGACATCGCGGCGGGAATCGATGCCCATCGCGCCGCCGACCGTCTCGGGGCCTTCTGCATGGAACTGGCCGAGGTGGACGAGGACGACGTGCGGCCCCTCATTCACATCGAGGCGCCCGAAGCGCTGCGCTTCGGCACAACGGCGGCCGAGCTGGTCACGGTCATCCGGGACCACCTTGCGGCCGCCTCGGCCGACTACCGGGAGGCTCTGGTCGAGTCGGCACAGGCGGCCGACATCCGGGTACGCCTGTGGGAAACGGGCACCGGTCCGTTCGCTTCGAACGCCGCCAGGATCAAGCACCGCCAGGTCCTGGTCACGGCGGTGGCGGCGTGACCACCGTGGCGACCATCCTCAACCCCGACATCAGCGTCATCCTCACCGAGGCCCTCCGAGCTCCGTCGGCTCACAACGCCCAACCGTGGCGCCTCGTGCCGGCAGGGCCTGCCGCCGTTGAACTCCACTACGACCACTTGGACTACCTGCCGTTCGATCCCGATGATCGCGACGCCTACCTGGCGCTCGGTGCGTTCTACGAGACCCTGTCCCTCGCGGCGCATCGCCACGGCCAGCGCGCCGAGATCGTTCCCCGATTCGAGCGGACCGGCTCTGACCTTTGGGTCGGCGACATCAGCGTCCGTCCCGCCCGGCCCGACGAGCCGCTCGACCCCTTGGCCGCCGCCGCGGCGCACCGCCACACCAACCGGCGCCCC
>JAUTXM010000085.1 GCA_030838025.1 Acidimicrobiaceae bacterium | reverse complement strand
CGACGTCACGTGTGGTTTTATCCTGGTAATCGCCGGATTGGCGGCTCGAGGCGCCGATCACGCGCCATGAGCGACCAGCAACCCGCGCCACCGGCCCCAGGCGCCATGGCAGGGTGCACGTCCGCCCCTCGTCTCGCCCTCGCGCTTAATGATGTGGTCCACCAGCGCGTCCGCCTTGGGATTCTTTGCGTTCTGGGCGAGATCCACAGGGCCGAGTTCAGCCACCTACGCCAGCTGCTCGAACTATCCGACGGCAATCTTTCCAGCCACCTGCGTGTGCTTGTCGACGCCGGCCATGTCGTATTGACGAAAGACCGCAGCGGATCTCGACCTCGGACATGGGTGATCCTGACCGCGGCCGGACGGCAGGCGCTTCGCCTGGAGGTCGAAAGCCTCGATCGGATCGTTCGGGCCCACAGGAGCAAGCAGGCCCCCAGCGACTCGCCCGGCCTGACGTAGGCGAGCAAGCGTGCATCGTTCGGCCCGACCTCGATCAGAGGACACCACCATCACCCAGGAGGAACGAATTTGCGATTGAATACCTCGACCACCGGCAACCTGATCTCGGGAGCGGTCGCAGCCGCAATTTACCTGGTCATCGCGCTCGCCACCGGTTCCAGCGCCGCCGCCGCGATAGTCGGAGGAGTGATAGTAGGCGTGGTCACATTCGTGGTCGCGCTCACCATCAGTCGGATCATCGCCAGCCGCCGCTAGCGCCAGCCGGGGCGCTCGACGCCAGCGCCAAGACGTTACCTGTGGAAAAAACGCCTTTCGAGCGAAGCCCCCAGGACACGGGCCGCAGGTTGGCACGGGCACTGGGAGGCGTGGGCGGCGGTACGGCGCTGCGCCAAGGTTGTCCATTCGGATAATTGAACTGGACATATTGCTCAGACGTGGCACACTGCGGTCGTTAAATCGCCCCAGCGGGAACCCTCCTGGCTAGACGAAATGGACCGACATGTCTGACCTACGCAGCATGATCGTCGAGCACGCCTCGTGGGGTGTCGACAACGAGCCCCAGATCCACTACCAGCAACTCCGCCCGATCGATGGTCTGGGTACTCCCGGCAAGCTGCCGTTGTCGACTGACTGTTCAGGTTTCGTGACCCTGTGCTATGCATGGGCGGGCGCGCCCGACCCCAATGGAGTCGGCTACGACGGCAGCGGCTTCACCGGGACGCTGCTCGGGCACCTGAGGCACATTTCGGCGGGTGAGGCGTTGCCCGGTGACCTCGTCGTCTTGGGCCCGGGCATGGGAGACCATGTGGTCGTGATCGTCGAAGCCGGGTCAGATCCGCTCGTCGTAAGCCATGGACAGGAGGCGGGCCCGCTTCGGCTGCGGCTGTCCACCGAATCGGCCGCCCATGCGGCACCGGTCACGTTCCTGCGCGGCCTCGGCCTCGATGAGCAGGCGGCAACGGCTGACGAAGTCCCGTTTCCGCTGCCTGCTGGCCACTGGTTCGGTCCACCGTCGCAGGATCCGCGCAATCACTCCGGGTTCGAGTCGGCGCCCGACCGAGCCGCGTTTGTCCCGTGGCAGCAACGAATGATCACCCGCGGTTGGCATCTCGATGCCACTGGACGATTCGACGGCGCCACACCGACGGTCTGCCGGGACTTCCAGAAAGAGAAAGGGCTCGGAGTCGATGGAGGGGTCGGAATCGACACCTGGCGGGCAGCGTGGAGCATGGCGGTCACCTGAAACGGCAAGCCGCCGAGATCGCATCTGGGCGCTGTTCGGCCACAAAGTTCGGCGCCTATCGAGCGGTCCATTCCGTCGACCCGAGCCGGGTCCCCGCCAAGGCTGCTCGCGCCGACCGGGGCGTCGATGACTCGATCGATTGGCAGTTTGGCGGACTTTGTCAGTTTTGCCGTCTCAGATCCGGGAGAACTGACAGAGTCGGCAGAACTGCCAATCGGACACGCCGCAGGGGCCGCCGGGGGCCGGTCGGGGCTGCGGTGACCGGCCGACTCCCGCGCAAATGCGACGGGAAGGCCACGGTGTTGGTGTCCGACGAGCCCGGGGGTGGTGAGGACGAAGGGAGCACCGGGATCGCCCTACGCGGCCGGTCGAGTTCGGACCCAGTTGATGTCGGGGACCGTTTTCCGGCCAGGTTCCGCTCTCTGGAGTGCGGCCACGCCCGGCCGGGCGGCCATCGCGCACGCCCGACTATCGAGGCGCAGGTCCCAATGAAACCTCATCGTTGTAGCGATGGAGGAAATAGGTCAACTTTTTGACCTAAAGAGGACAAACTGATGTGTCGACTACCAGAGCCATGAACCTGGTAGCTGGTTCGGAGTGTGGCCACGACCATCTAGTCGAGTTCTACGAGTCAGAGGACTTCCTCGTCGATACGGTCTGCGATTTCTTCGCCCCGGCCTTACGCGACGGCGACGCGATCATTGTCGTGGCTACAGCCGCCCACCGACACCAGTTCGCAGCGGCGCTCGATGACGCCGGAATCGACGTCAGTGCCGCAACGAAGGAGGGTCGCTTCCTGGCCTTTGACGCCCGGGACCTGCTGGCGCGCTTCATGGTGGATGGCCAGCCCGACGTGGTGCTGTTCCGCCGGACGATCGGCGCGGTCATGGACCGAGCATCTGCCGCGGGGCGCCAGATCCGGGTCTATGGCGAGATGGTGGCCCTGCTCTGGGACGACGGTGACGTGGCCTCCGCCTTGGCGCTCGAAGACCTCTGGAACGACCTGGCGGGGATTCGCACATTCGTGTTGCTGTGCGCGTACCCGATGCGGGCCTTTGACGACGAGGCGAGCGCCGCCGCTTTCAAACGCATCTGCGAGCAGCACACGGCCGTGATACCGAGTGAGAGCTACAGCTTGCTGTCCGATCCCGACGAGCAGTCGCGCCTGGTCGCCCGTCTCCAGCAAGAGACATCCGCATTGCGCAGCGAGGTGCTGCGCATGAGGAATCAGCTGGATTTGTTGGCCGAGCTGGCCTATGTCGACTCGCTGACGATGCTCGGCAACCGGCGGGCGTTCGACCTGCGCCTGACCTGGGAGTGGACGCTGACCCAGTGCCGTGAGGCCGACTCCTTCGTCGTCGTGATCGGCCTCCACGGTCTCGTGGCGCTCGCTGAACGCTGCGGCCTGGCCGCCGGCGAGCGGGTCTTGCGCCAGTTCGCCGAGGTCTTGCGGGCAGTGGCGGGTCCCCCCGACATCGTCGCCCGTATCGGCTGGGACCAGTTCGGCGTCTTGATGATCGGCTGCGACGCGAGTGCCGCATGCAACTTCGAGGTCCGCCTGCGCCAGGTGCTCAGCGAAGGCGCGTGGCTGGAGCTGGCCCAGATCGACGCCCGGGTAGATCACGCGTCGCTGCAGGAATGCTCATCGCCCGCCACGGTGCTGGACCTGGCCAAATCCCGCTGATCCCGAGAGGGCCCGTAGGCGAGGTGCCGACCAGCCGACCCCAGCCGACCAGCCGACCCGAGCCGACCACCAGCCGACCAGCCGACCGCAGCCGACCAGCCGACCGCAGCCGACCAGCCGACCAGCCGACCAGCCGACCAGCCGACCAGCCGACCGCAGCCGACCGCCGAACAGCCGACCAGCTCACGGTCGGCTCGGAAGATTCCTCGTGACGCCCAGAAGTTCGCTTCGGTAACAGTCGGCGAAACGCTGGGCGGCCTCTGCCCCCCACACACGATGGGGATAGCGGACGACGAGGTGTAACCGTCCCGCGACGGTCACGGCGCCGATACAGACGGTCCGCGGCGCCCGGCTCGGTGCCGAGAACCAGATATCGACCGTGTCCCCGGCCTCGGGGCCGAATGACGGTGGCCCGTCGACCACGCCGAGGTTGCTCAACATTGCGGTATCGATCAATCGGTTCCGGGTCAACGGCTGGAGCACGATAAGCGATTGTTTGGCCCACAGGGGCAGCAAACCGGACCGGTCGAGTGCTGCAATCAGGGCAATCCCGCTGCGAGTGCGCTTGTTTCGGGTGGTCTGCGCGGTGATGGCGGCCAGCGCCGCGGGCTGATCGCGTCGGTGCCGCCGGCTTGTCGAAACCCGGGCGGTCACCGAGAAGTTGCCGACCGTCTCGTCGCGCCACGTTGGTGGTCGGAGGTTGACCTGGACCAAGACACCGATGCGCTGGCCGGGAGACCCGTGCTGTTCGTTCCAGTGGCCAATGGCCAGATGCAGCGCCGTAAGCAGGACATTGCGGCTCCGGCCAGGACGGTCGGGATCCACGATCCAGCGGGTGTCGTTCGCCGACAGGCGCACGAGGTGAAAGCCATAGCCAGGATCATCACCGGCCTCATCCGAGGCCAGCTGAGCGGGCGGCGCCAGGAGGTCGCGCAGTTTCTCCAGCGCCGACAGGTACCCGGCCTTCCAGCGAGACACGGGCGCCGAGGCAGGGCTCACCGGCAGGTCCGCGACGGCGAGGAAGGTCGGTACCGGATCGCGTTCGGCGTCACCGGCGTAGGCCTGGGCAATCGAACGCAAGATGCGCAGCGCGCCGACGCCGTCGCTGGCGGCGTGGTTGATGTTGAGCATCAGGATGTCGCCGCCGGGGTGCCGGGCCAACCGGGCGTTCAGCGGTGGCCAGTCCGATACCCGAACCGGCGCCGCCTGCAGTTGGGTTCTGGTCGAATCGACGGCGGCATTGTCGGGGCATTCGACGATTTCCAGCACCTCGTGGTCGGCCGTGTCACCCAGGACCTCAGCCAGCGCGGTGCGCAACCGCGTCGCATCCAGGGTGCCGGTGACCCG
>JAUTXM010000050.1 GCA_030838025.1 Acidimicrobiaceae bacterium | reverse complement strand
AGCCTGGTGCTCGAGGCCGCCGCCCCCGCCATGACCGCCCCCCAATCGGTGCGCACCACCGGGATCTACCCCCGCGTCCTGGCCGCGCCGCCCGAGTCGTGGCCGGCGACGGTGGCAAGGGTCGTGGCTGAGGAATCGTCGGCGGTGCTGGGCGAATCGGCTCAGAGCGGGACCGTCGGAGTCATCTGCCCGCCGTCGATGGTCGCGATGGCCGGCACGGCGCTCACCGAGGCGGGGGTGGGCTTCGGCAGCCTGGAAGCGGGCGCGCTCGACGACACGGTCACCCTCGTGGCGGTGGGGACCGTCAAGGGGCTCGAGTTCGACTCCGTGGTCGTGGTGGAACCGTCGCGCATCGTGGCCGAGTCGGCCCAGGGCCTGCGTGCCCTGTATGTCGCCCTCACCCGCGCCACCCGCAGGCTCTCGATCGTGCACAGCGAGCCCCTCCCCGAGTCCCTGACCCCCTGATCAAGGTTCCGGCGAACGGAGGACTGACGGTGGCTGCCAGCGCTCCGGCCGGCGGTGGGCTCAGAAGAGGCGGCGCAGGATCCGGGTCTTCAGGCGGTCATACGGCGGGTAGGTGAACCACGGGTCGAACCAGGTGGCCCGGTCGAGTACCCCTTTCAGATGGCTGAAGGTCTCGAAGCCGTACTGCCCGTGATAGGCCCCCATGCCGCTGCTGCCGACGCCGCCGAACGGAAGCCCCGGGGTGGCGATCTGCAGGACCGTCCCGTTGACGCAGACCCCGCCAGACGATGTCCGCTCGACTACTCGGTCGGCCACGCCGGCCCGGGAGGTGAAGATGTACACCGCCAGCGGCTTCGGACGGGCGTTGACGACCTCGATGGCGTCGTCGACATCGTCGACCGCGATCACGGGCAGGATGGGCCCGAAGATCTCGTCGGCCATCATCGCTTCGTCCCACGAGGCGTCACGCACGATGGTGGGAGCGAGGTAGCGGTCGGCAGTGTCGACCTGGCCACCGATCACGATGCGGGCCGGGTCCACGTCGGCCAGCAGCCCCCGGAGGCGGGTCAGATGGCGGTCGTTGACCATCCGGGCGTAGTCCGGGCTCTGGCGGGGGTCGGTACCGTAGAAGTCGCGGACCGCCTTGGTGAGCCGGGCGAGGAGGGCTTCTTCGGCATCCTTGTGGACGAGGACGTAATCGGGCGCCAAGCAACTCTGGCCGGCGTTCAAGAACTTGCCCCACGTGATGCGCCGGGCGGTGGCGTCGAGGTCGGTGTCCCGGTCCACGATCGCGGGGCTCTTGCCGCCCAGTTCCAGCGTCACCGGCGTCAGGTGTTTGGCCGCGGCTTCCATCACGATCTGTCCCACCCGCCCGTTGCCCGTGTAGAGGATGTGATCCCAGCGTTCGGCCAGGAGGCCGGTCGTTTCTTCGACGCCGCCTTCGACGATCGCCACCGCCCGCTCGTCCAGGTAGCGGGGGACCAGCCGGGCCATCAGGGTCGAGGTGGCAGGGGCCAGCTCCGACGGTTTGCCCACCACCGCGTTGCCCGCCCCCAGTGCGAAGGCCATCGGGAGCAGCAGGAGGTGGATCGGGTAGTTCCACGGGGCGATCACCAGGACCACCCCGAGCGGCTCGGGTACGACACGGGCGCGGCCGACACCCAGGCGGACAGGTATCGGCAGCCGCCGGGGCTCGGCCCATCGGCCCAGGTTGCGGTGCAGCGCCTCGATTTCGCCTTCGATGGTCCCGATGTCGGTGGCCCAACCTTCGGTCGCGGGCTTGCGGAGATCGGCCGCCAGGGCGGCCAGCCACGCCACTTCGTTCTCCTTCAGCATCCGCTGCATTTGCCGGAGTTGTGAACGGCGCCAGTCGAGCGGTCGGGTCAGGCCGCTGTCGTACGCCCTCCGCAGGTCCTTGACGATCTCGGCGGGCATGATCAGGTCGGGCATCGCCCCAACCCTATGCATGGTGGCGGATTCTCCGTGCTCCGGGCACGATGGGTTCGTGACCGGTGAACGGGCCCTCGACATGGCCGACCTCGATGCCGACCCGACGGTGCAGTTCCAGCGGTGGTTCGACGACGCGGTGGCGGCTGCGGTCCCCGAACCGGAAGCCATGTGCGTGGCCACGGTCGCGGCCGATGGGACCCCTTCGGCGCGCATGGTCTTGTTGAAGCAGGTGGACCGTCGTGGATTCGTCTTCTACACCAACTACCGCAGCCGCAAGGGTGAGGAGCTTGACGCCGATCCCCGGGCGGGACTGGTGTGGCGCTGGTTTCCCCTCGAGCGCCAGGTGCGCGTGACCGGCTCCGCCGAAGTGACGAGCGCAGCCGAATCCGACGCCTACTTCGCCACCCGGCCCCGGGATGCGCAGGTCGGCGCCTGGGCGTCGCCGCAGAGCCAGGTCCTGTCGGGACGGCAAGAGCTGGAGGACCGTGTCGCTGAGGTCGCCGAGCGGTTCGCTTCGGGGTCCATTCCCCGGCCACCGTGGTGGGGCGGGATCCGGGTGGTGCCCGACACCGTCGAGTTCTGGCAGGGGCGGGCCAGCCGTTTGCATGACCGGCTGCGCTACCGGCGTGACGCCGGAATGGTCGACAGCGCCGACTGGATCGTTGAGCGTTTGGCTCCGTAGGGGTAGAAAGGAGCCATGGCCGACTCCCTCGAAGTGGACCTCGACACCTTCGCGACCGCGCACGCCGCCGGGGCGGTGGTACTCGACGTCCGCAACCCTGACGAGTACGAGGCGGGCCACGTCAGCGGAGCGGTCCTCGTTCCTCTCGGAGAACTTGGGGACCGCCAGGACGACATCCCCGACGGCGACCCGGTGTACGTGATCTGCGCCATGGGCGGCCGGAGCCTCCAGGCCACCAAGGCCATGGTGGGCGCCGGGTACAACGCGGTCTCCGTGGCCGGGGGAACCAAAGGCTGGATCGAGCAGGGCCGGCCGGTCGTCACGGGCGCGTCGCCCGAGTAGGAGCCAGGCGAAGGCGGTTATCCCTGGGCGCTTCGAGAGCTCTGCCGGTTGGAGGTATCGAGGGCGTTATTGATCGAACGCAGGCTGGTTGAAAGCTGGTACAGCTGCTTGCGCTCGACAGGATCGAACACGTATCGCCGCACGCCGGCCAAGTGGGTGGGCTCCGCCCGCTTGAGGATGTCCCAGCCGGCCGGGCTGAGAACAGCGAGGGTGCCCCGTCGGTCGGAGAGGCAGGCCTGGCGCTTGACGTAGCCGACGCGGACCAGTCCGTCGAGGCGCCGGGTCAACCCGCTGGGCGAGACGAACAGCCGGTCGGCCAGCTCAGCCATGCGGAGCGCCGCGTCGGCTGCCTCGGAGAGCTGAACCAGTACCTCGTAGTCCCGCAACGAGATCTTGTGCGCCGCCTGGAGGTCGGTATCCAGGCGCGCCACCAGCCGGGCATGCACCGCCACCATGATCCGCCAGACCGTTTGTTCATTGTCGGAGAGGCCGTGATCCGAGCCGTCAGCCGGAGTCCTGGGCGGCGAGGAACCCCGTTGACCGGCCACGTCCGAGACCATATCTGGGGGCGCGGAGACGGTTCGAGGTCTGATACCCAGGTATGTCCGAACGGATGAATCATCTTTCACGCCTTGGATCAAATGGATAGTTCGACCCGGTCGCGGATGATCGGACGGCTCCGAGGTGCATCACGGAGTCGTCAGCAGCCCGTCAGGGGATCTGCTCGCCCAGGTCGCTGCGCCCCTCGTCCATGAGCTCCTGCTCAAGGTCCTCCCGCGACGTGATGTCGTCCTCGTCGACCTTGGCGGCCTGGCGTTCGACCTCGGCTTCGGTCTCGGACACTCGTTCTTCGTGATCCGGCACGGATCCCTCCTCGGGAACGGCGTTGCGTGCGTGTGGGCTGGTCAGGCCATTGCTATCTATACAGCGGGCCCGGGTTCCGGTAGACTCGGCTTTTTGCAGGGCCGGGCGAGCGCGTTCGCGTTCGGCGGCGGAAACACCGCGACGCCGGCGGGCCGGCGCATGGGAAGGACGATACTGCGAAGGTGCCCACCAATCACGCGGCGCAGCCCGAAGAGGATTTGGTACGCCTCTACCTAAATGACATCGGCAAGCACGCGCTGCTGACAAAGGACGACGAAGCGCGGCTGGCCCAAGCCATCGAAGCAGGTCGCGAAGCGAGAGCGGAGCTGGCCGCCGCCAAGACGGTGACCGCGGCGCGCAAGCGAGAGTTGCGCCGCTTGATCCGAGGCGGCGACGACGCAGCCGAGACCTTCGTGAAGGCCAACCTCCGGTTGGTCGTCTCCATCGCCAAGAAGTACCAGGCGGCGGAACTACCCCTGCTCGACCTCGTGCAAGAAGGCAACCTCGGTCTCATGCACGCCGTCGAGAAGTTCGACTGGCGCAAGGGCTTCAAGTTCTCGACCTATGCCACCTGGTGGATCCGCCAGGCCATCACCCGGGGAATCGCCAACACGGGCCGCACCGTTCGGCTGCCAGTTCATGCCGGCGACCTGCTGACCCGGGTCACCAAGGCACGCGGCCGCCTCGAAGGTCAGCTCGGCCGGCGCCCGACGGTCGGGGAGCTGGCGGCAGACTTGGAGCTCGAAGAGGAGAAGGTCACCGAGATCCTGCGCCACGCGGCCGAGCCGCTGTCGCTGTCGGAACCGTTGCGGGAGGATGGCGACGCCGAGTTGGGCGATGTCGTCGAGGACCGCTCCGCGGTCTCACCGTTCGACGCCGCCGCGGCCTCGCTGCTGTCGGGCGAGGTAGCCAAGATGCTGGTTGCCCTCGACGAGCGCGAGCGAGAGATCCTGCGGCTTCGTTTCGGGCTTGACCGGGGCGAGCCCCGCACCCTCGACGAGGTGGGCGAGCACTTCAGCTTGACTCGTGAGCGCATCCGCCAGATCGAGGCCCGGGCCATGTCCAAGTTGCGCCACCCCTCGACCGACCGGGGCGCGAGAGAGCTGCTCACCGGCTGAGCCGTCGTTGCTGAGCGGTGGACACCGCCGAGATCACCGTCGATACCCGGCAACGCCAGATCGCCGACCTGAGCGAGGCCGTCGCCGACTTCTGTCACGGTCGGGGCGACGGCCTCTTGTCGGTCTTCGCCCCCCACGCCACGGCGGGCCTGGCGGTCATGGAACTGGGCTCGGGTTCCGAACCCGACCTCCTGGAGTTGTTGGCCCGGTTGCTGCCACGCGACGACCGGTACCGCCATCGCCACGGCTCGCCTGGTCACGGTGCTGACCATGTCTTGCCGGCATTGGTCAGCCCGTCGCTCGTGATCCCCGTCGTCGGGGGCCGGGCCCAACTGGGAACCTGGCAGTCGATCGTCCTGGTCGACCTCAACGAAGACAATCCGATTCGCCGGGTGCGTCTCAGCTTCCTGGCCGGCTGAGGCCACTCCGGATCCATTGTTGCCACTCGATGTATCTATTTCATCGGTTTGTGGCAAGAACGGTGCCGGCCTCGCCAGCCGGCGACGGTCTTCGCACGGGCAGGCTGAACGCCGGTGCCGCCGAGTCCCGGAGGCGGTCACTCGCGGCCGGCGCCGGGAGATGCACCCAGGCGATCGAGATCCGGCAGCTGGGGAAGGAGGTGCAGCGAGGTCATCGGTGGTCGAAGCCCGCGCCGGAATGATCGGCAGCCGAGTTACCGTCACTGTCACGTAGGCGGCGCACGACGTCGGGGTCCCCCGCACAGATCAGGTACTCCACGTTGCGCGTGTGCGACACGGCGCCCACCTTTTCCCCACGTGGGTTGTGAATACCGATCTGGGCGCCGATGTAGCGCCGCGAATCGAACGCCAGCACCTCGACGTGGCCCCGGACGGCCGCCATGTCGACCAGGTCGTCGACGCCGACCCAGCCTTCGTTGCTGCCCGAGATGACGACCGTGGCGGCCCGCACGCCTGCGATCAGTTGCGCCAGGGCGCCGGGTGCGTGGCGGCGGTCGTTGAACACGCTCTTGGTGGACGCCTCTCGGGCGTCGAGCCGCTTGCAGGCCACGCCGTAATGCTCGGGGGCGTCCCACGCGACGAGCGTCTCCCACACGTGGTAGTTCGTGAAGTAGCGGTGCTGGTTGTACGGCGGGTCGAGGTAGGCCAAATCGACCTCGGGGAGGGCGGGGGCCAGCACGGTGGCGTCGCCGCCGACGGCGTGGCCGGGCCCCGGGAGCAGGACCGGGACCCGCAGGGTGAGGCGCTGGTACGACCGGGGCGCCCACTGCTTGAGGTACGCCATCTGCAGGCCCGTCGTGGAGTCGACCCGGTCGGCCGCCTCGAGCAGCGAGGTCAGCAGCACCGCCTCGAGTGGGTCTCCGGCCCACTGGCGCTGGATCTCGTCGCGGATGGCGTCGATGCGCTGGGCGTTGTGGGGCTGAAAGAACCGGGCGTCCCGGCTGAAGGTGGCCGTCACGTAGCCATCGGTGCCGGGGAGGTTGTCGAGATGGGAAATGGCCTCGCCGAGCGCGCCTCGATCGACGTGGTCGGCGTCGGTCGCGATGTAGCAACCGCCCAGCACCTCGGCGTAACGGGCCAGGTCAACGGCCCAGACCTCGGCGCGGCGGCGTTTCCACTCCTGCGCCACCCGGGTCGTGCCGGTGAACAGGTCGAGCGCCGTGTGCGCCCCCGCTCGGATCAGGAGGTCGCCGAGGACGGGGACGAGGCGCCGTTTCGACCCGAGGTACTTGATCACTCCTGAGAGTGTGACGCTCCCGGGTGCGTCGGGGTGTGATGAGCCGCCTTAGGCGCCGGCCGCCTTCAGCACCAGGTCGGTTGCGAAACCGGCGAACATCCCGGCCAGGATGCCCCACATCAGCATCTCCTTCTGGCGCAGCTTGGCCGCCACGTTGAGCAGCTGGATGATCACGAAGAGGATGGAGCCGGCGGCGAGGGCGAGGAAGGCGATGAAGATGGCGTTGTTGACGAACGACTGTCCGACCAGGGTGCCGAAGAAGGTGGGGCCGCCACCGATCAGGCCCATGACCGCCAGGAACCCCCAGCTCGGGCGGGTGGACTCGCCCGTCATCGGGGCGACGATGCCGAAACCCTCGGTGGCGTTGTGCAGCCCGAACCCGATGATGAGCATCAGCGCCAGGCTGACCTCGCCCTTGGCTGCCGACTGCCCGATGGCCAAGCCTTCGGAGAAGTTGTGCAGCCCGATGCCGACGGCGATGAAGAACGCCAGGCGCTCCGCCGGCGTCAGGGCACTTACCCGGAAGCGGGCGAGCGCTCCGGCGCCCAGGGACGGGGCGAGCTCCTTGACCGAGGCGGCGCCGGGACCCATTCTCGGCTGCGCCGCTGCCGCCGATGCCGCCGCCGCGGGCGCCGCAGTCGTCGTTGCAGACATCGGTGCGGACATCGGTGCGGACATCGGTGCGGACATCGGTGCCGGTCGCTTGGCGTTCGCGGCCATGTAGCGGTCGTAATAGACCAGCGCCACCAGGCCGGCCGTGAGTCCCGCGGCGAAGATCGCGGCCAAACCCGTGAAGTGCAGCCACGTCTCCTTGCCGCTCTGCGCCGTCAGGAGAGCGCTCTCGACGGGCTCCCAGCCGGCGCTGAGCACGTCCCACAAGAGGAAGAGCAGCACGCCGATGGCGGTGGCATTCAGGAACGCCTGCAGCCGCGGTGCGGGTTTGCGGATCCGGCCCACGGGTAGCCCGAGAAAGATGGTCAGCCCGGCGATGGCGCCAAGGATCAGGATGTTCCCAGAGGACATGAAGGCCCTTCCGTCGAGGTCTGTCGCGGCGGCATCCGCGGTCGGGGACTATTGTTAGGTGAACCTAACAGTGGTTGTCAACCCTTACGAACAGATCTCGTCAATGTAGGTGGCGAAATCGGGTCGGCAGCTCGTCGACGACGACCGCCGCCACCGCCTCGGGGTGCTTGGCGCTCACGGCCACGATGGCGAAGTGACCAGTCTTGGTGGCGTCGGCACCCACGACGCTCCCGGGATCGTAGGTCCCGCTGAAGGCGAAGACGCAGAGGTCCTGGTTGGGCAGGGTCGCCAGCGTTGCATCGGCCGGGAGGCGGTCCCGCAACGTGTCGGCGCTGACTCGTCGCACACCCACCAGCTTGCCCTTGTCGTGCACCGCTTGGCGCGCCGTGGGAAGGTCACGGAAACAGGCGCTGGCCTCGGTACCGAGCGAGATACGGCCCGAGCACGCCGTCGTTGCCCCCGCCATGGCGAGGAACAGCCCGAGTGTCGCCCACCGGTTCCTTCTCATCGGGGGTCCGCGGGGGGATGGGGGCGGATTTGGCGACCAACAAGGCGGTATCGCGGCATCGGTTGGCAGTTCTCCCGACTTTGGCAGTTCTCCCGGTGTTGGAACGGCAGAACTGACAAAGCCCGCCAAACTGCCAATCGATGGTCCGCTTCGAAACGGGGACGGATTTGACCGGGCCCGTCACCGGGCCGGGCGCGGAGACGCCGGCAGTCTGAGCCCCAGAATCCCCCTCGCCCACTGCCGGGAGTCGTCACGTGGCCCCTTTCACGTTCCATGGTGCCAGCGCCTCGGGCGCCGCTGCGTTCGGGTCGCGAACCTCCTGGCGGCGCAGGTCCCAGCTGGCATACGCCCACGCGACCCAGCCGATGAGCAGGAGGGACCAGAAGCTGAGCAACCGGTACAGCAGGACCGCGGCCACCGTGCTCTCCTGGCCACCCCCGTAGGCGACCAGGCCGATGATGAGGCTGCCCTCCACCACACCGAGCCCGCCGGGCGTGATCGGGAGATTGGTGGCGAGCTGGGCAGCGGCGTACGCCAGGAGGAGGGCACGCCAGGGGACCGGCGCGCCCACGGCCGTGAAGGCCGCGATCAGGCAGCCGATGTCGAGGGCCCAGTTGGCCACGGCGTAACCAAGCGCCACGACCCAGTCGAGCCTCGAAGGCGAGATGACGTCCATCTGGTGGAGGAGGTCTTCGATGAGTTGGCGGGGGTCGCCGATCGGGCGCTTGAAGATCCGCTGTGCCAGGTGGAGTGGGCGCACCATATGCCGGGCGATCCAGCGCCGCCGGCTCCAGATGAACACGATGACGGCAGCCAGGGCGAGCAGGCCGAGGATCACCGTGACCAGGTCGAGCTCGCTTCCGGTACCACTCGCCGCCGCCAGCCCGACCACCGCCAGGATCACCAACGAGATCTGGGCCAGCGCCGCCGTCGCCACGAGGATCCACCCGGAGAGCACGTCGTCCGCCCCCCGGCCCCGAAACTGCCGGAAGGCGAAGACATTGCTGAATACCGGGCCGCCCGGAAGGGAGTTCTGGATGGCGTTGCCCGCGAACGTGATGGCGGTGAGTGTCGTGAGCGGGATCGACACGTGCCCTGCCCGGAACAAGCGACGCTGGAGGGCGGCGAAGGCGACGATGGAGGCCAGTTCGACCACCCCGGCGGCGAGGAGCCATTGCCATCGGATGTGGTCCAGATAGCTCGTCGCACCGACCAGCTCGTCACGCTGGCCATAGACGACATGCAGCGCCAAGGCGGCCAGGGCGACGCTGATCAGCAGCCGCATGATCCGCCATCGCGACCTTCGCCGGCTGCGGGTAGCTACGGCTGGGTCGGGCGGGTCCGGCGAGACGATGCGACGATGATCGCACTCCTCAGAGCCCTGGGGGGCCAAGCGACCGGTCGGCGCTGCGGCTTCGTTGCAACTCGTTGGCTGCTGCCAGCACATCGAGCTCTCCGGCTCGTCGGGTGAGTTCGGCCTGCGGAACCCGGCCGTGGTGCAACTCGAGCGGCTGGTCGGGAAGGCCCCAACGCTCGCGATGCGCTTCGATGGTCCCCGCAGCTTGGCGCCAGGCGGGCTGCGGGGCCTGATGGGTGGGGTCGGTGGCGGGCGGCGGCAGCCCGATGGCGGACTGGACGGCGACGCCGGGCCGGATTTCGGCCCCCCGGCCGAGCGCCGCTTCCCGCCACGCGGCCGCCTGGGAAAGGTCGGCCCATCGCTCAATTTGGTCACGATGGCCTTCGAGCCACAGGGCTCGATCGCGGGTGGCCCCGTTGAGCGCCGCGCCGTGTCGGTCGAGATCGGCCAGGGCGGCGATGTGCTCGGGCCGGCGAAGGCGGTCGGGAATCGAGATCAGCCAGTCCCGCTCCTCGCTCAGGTGTCGCAGGGCCGCTCGGGTGTCGGGGGGCGCGGTGGCGGTCAGGTGGTCGGCCAGGCGGTCCCGTTCGGGTTCCAGCTCGCTGAGCGGCCGGCCGGCGTCGGCGGCGAGGTCTCGCGTGGTTCGGTGGTCGCCGCCGCTCGGAAGCTCAGCCAGCAGCGCCGTCATGTGCCTGGGTTGGCTGCGGCCGGCGGCTCGGTCAAGGCTGCGGTCAAGGGTGCGGCCAGCGGCTCGGTCGAGGGGTCGGTCGAGGGCGGACGGCGTCACCACGTCGTAGACCCGGTCGGGGTGCAGGCGGGGCGCCACCGCTTCGACGTCGCCGAGGCTCAAGATGGGGCCGTCGTGGCCATCCCGGAGATAGGCAGGCGTGGTCGCATAGCTGTGGGCGAGCGGGGGCGAGCGGGTTCCGGACTGTCCGCTGGTGACCGTCCTCCGTTCGTCCAGACCCTGCCACTGGACGGTGACTGACTTGGCCGCGGCATCGACCGCGGTCACCCGGCCCCGGGTGGCGCCCCGCACCGCGCCGAGCGATGCGTCTCGCCGGAGGGCCAACACTTCGTCGCCTGCCTGAAACGACCGCTCGCCGACCATGACCGATGGGCCCCGCAACTCGCCCGCTTGCGCCCGGATGGCGCGAGCCATGCCGTTTAGGTGCTCGGCTTCCTCCGGGCCCAGGGCCACCATCCGGGGCCGGTCCCCGGCGGTCCAGCCTCGACGCCAGTCGCGGATCAGCTGGTCCATGGCCGCCTGCCCGGTCGGCGCCAGGGTCACGGCTCCGTCGAGGCCGGCCCGGACGATCGGTTGGCGCGCGGAGCCGGTGAGGTCGGGGATGCTCGGGGGCTCGGGACCGGCGTCGATGGCCGTCAGATTCACCCGCAATGTCTCCATGGCCGGGCTCTCGGCCCGATCCCGGCGGGGCGCGCTGCCCCCGTCCAGCAGCACCACCTTGGCGTTTCGGGCCGCGGCATCAGCCGTGACCTGATGCAGGTCGTTTGTCGACCACCGTTCGGCATTGTCGACCAGAACGACGGTCGGATGCGTCGGGGACTGTGACGGCGGCTCCAATGCCGCGAGGGTGCGCCATCTCGCTTGCCCCCGTTCGGTTTGGCTCACCATCGCCACCCGGTGGCCGTTGCGCTCCCACGCGTCACGTGCGGCATCGAGCACCCGGGCCTGGCTGATCAGCCCCCCGGTCAAGATGTCGACAGGTGCGCCATCTCGCGTCAGACGCTCGACGGCTTGCCGTCCGGCGTCGCTCAGGTCCCGGGTCTGCGGCGTGCCGGTTGTGACGAGGCCGGCGGCCCTGCTGGGGGCCGCCGCCGTGGCCTCGATCTGCTCCTCGAGGCGGCGCAGGCCGGGAGTCGTCCACGTGTCGCCGCCCGCGGGCAACGCGGTTTGCAGGAATTCGTGGGCCACCCGTTCGAGCGTGGCGGCGGGTGCCCCCGTGACCGACAAGGTGGCGGCCGCCCGGACCACGTCTGGCCGGCGGAAGCGCGAGTGTTGCTCGCCCAGCAACCGCGTCAGCGACGCGTTGGCGGGCCTGTACAGCTCGGCGTCGTGGCTTCTGGGCCGGCGGCTTGCGGCCATCGCGAGCAACCGCTCGGCGCTGGGGCGGTCGAGGCCCGCGGTCGCCACCCGCTCGGACCATGGAGCATCGGAACCGCCGGTGCCACCCCCTTGTTGCGCCCCCCGAGTGCGGCCGGCTGCGGTCGCCCGTCCGACTCGCCCGGCCAGTCCGGACTCGATTTCGTGGTGCACCTGACGTTGGCGCAGTGAGCCCGCCTCGATGGCGGCTCGGGACACGCCGACGACGTCCCCGAAACCGTGACGATCGATCTTCCAGTCGAAATGAAGGCCCTGCTCGGCCAGGTGGAATCGGAGGCCCGCTTGAAACACCGTCCCCGCCGCCCCCACGTGGCGGAACAATGCCCGGCTATCGAGGGTCGACCACCGCCCGTCTTCGCCGTGGACCAGATTGGCGACGACCAGATGCGTGTGCAGGTGGGGGTCGAGGGCGGCGCTCATCGCGTGGGGAAAGGCCGCCCCGACCAGTCCTGATGTGGGTATCTGGGCGGAGCTGCGTCGGGTCCACGCAGCTTCGCGTTCGAGATAGCCAAGGGTCGAGCCGACGGCCTGGTCATGAGCCTGCCGGAACCGGCCGCGGTGATCGTCGTCACTGAGCGCTGCGAGCAGCGACACCGACTTCGGCGCCGCCAGGATGAGATCGAAGCCGCTGCGCCGGGTGGCCGGGATTCGGGCCAGCAGCTGGTCACCACCGGGATGGTGGCCGTCCAGGACCGCATGGAGCGGCGCGGCATCGACGGAGCCTCGCAGCCCGAGTTCCGCGCTGCCTGCCCCGATCCACCGCCCGGGAGCCGGGCCCTCGAGGTAGTAGCGGGCCTGACCACTGCTGATGGGACGAAGGACGAGCACGACGTTGTCACGCCCTCGTTCCGATTTGCACGAGAAATAACTAGCACACCATGAAAAGATATGAAAGACTTACAGTCGTGATCGAAGAAGGAGGGTGCATAACCATGTTTCACCTGTTCGCCGATGTGACCTTGAATCCCAGCGCTCAGCAACTCCCGGGAGCCGAAGTCCTGCAACAGCTCACCAACGGAATCGGAGGCTGGGCGCTCATCGCAGCAATGGTCGGGATGGTGGTCGGCGCCGTGGCCTGGGCGTTCGGGCAGCATTCGCAGAACTACCACCAGGCCTACAGCGGCCGCAAAGGTGTCATCATCTCCGCCGCGGCCGCCCTGCTGATCGGCGCGGCCTCCCCCGTGATCAACTTCTTTACGCACGTCGGTAACTCAGTCAGGTGACGCCCGGGACCCGTTGGGCGTGCGCTGTGCTCGTGGCCGGCGCGGTGTTTCTGCTCGGGGCGTCGCGCGCGTCGCGGGCGTCGGCAGCACCATCGGCGCTGGTCGTGCCGGTCCGGCCGGTGCCGACCGCAGCGCCCGCGGACCTCGGCCGGCTTCCGTGCCTTCCGGCATTGGGATGCGACCCGCTTGGCGGTCTCGGCCAGGAAGCCGCCAAGACGATGGCCCGAGCGATCTTCGGGACCTTCGGCAACTTCGTCGCCGACGGCGTGCGGACGGTGCTCGACCAGATCTCGGTGGCGATCTCCAAGACCACACAGGTCACGTTGGATCAGCAGTGGTTTCAAGAGCATCTCGACGTCATGCGGAGCTTGGCGGTGCTGATCCTGCTGCCGTTGATGCTGGTGGGCCTGATCAGCGCCGTGATCCACCGTGATGCCGGCCAGCTGTTGCGCGCCGGTGGGGTGTACGTCCCGGTGGCGATAATCGGTGCAGCGGTCTCGGTCGTGCTGACCGAGCGAGCCCTCGAGGTCACCGATTGGGCCACTGCATTCGTGACGGGTGACCTCAACGGCAGCGCCAATCGCGCCCTCGGGGCGCTGGGCGAGGCCGTGGCGACGGTCAGTTCGGCCGGGGCGGCGGGGGTCGGAACGTTCCTCACCATCATCGTCCTGCTCTTACTGATGGCAGGCGCCTTGCTCATCTGGATTGAGTTGCTGCTGCGGACCGGTGCCATCTATGTCGTGGTGCTGTTCCTCCCGATCGCCATGAGCGGATTGGTGTGGAAAGGCACGGTCAACTGGACCCGGCGCATGATCGAGGTCCTGGTCGCGTTGCTCCTGAGCAAGTTCGTGATCGTCGTCGTAATCGACCTGGCCGCGGGCATGATCACCGCGGGCGACGGCATCGGCACGATCATGCAGGGTGCCACGCTTCTGTTGCTGGCCGCGTGTGCCCCCTTCGCCCTGTTGCGCATGGTCCCCATGGTCGAGGCCGGGGTGATCGGCCACCTCGAGCGTATGGAGCGCCGTCCGATCGCCGTGGGGACCCGGGCCGCCGCTGGAGTGGCCCGCCAAGTGGTCGGTGGGTTCGAGGGTGCCGTGGCCAGCCAGATGATGGCGGGCAACGGATCCGAGCCCGCTTCTGCGGCGGGCGGGAATCGGGAGGAGGGCGGCCAGTTGAACGCCATTCGTCTCCCTGACAACTGGTCGGCCTCGTCGGGCTCCGCCGGCTCGTCGAGCGCGGGCGGCTCTTCGGGTTCGGCGGGTGCGGTTGACGTCCTGCCCGTCGGCAGTGCTTCCCGTGGGGCATCGAACGGATCGTCGCCGCCGATGACGGCTCCGCCGCAGCCCGGTCCGGAGGCGGCGGGTGACAACTGAGAGCGGACGGTACCGCTTCCCGCCCCTCGAGCGGCGCGGCCTGATCGCGGGAATCAGCGGGACTCAACTGGCAGTCGCCGCTGGTGGTTGCCTGGTCGCACTGGCCGTCTTGCGGGTCGCCCCCGGCCCGGTGGGGCCCATGTTGGCGCTGTCGGTGGTCGCCGCCACGGGCGCCGCCGCCTGTTGGAATATCGCCGGTCGCACCCCCGGTGGGTGGGTGCCGATCGTCGCTGCGTGGCTCCGAAGGCGGGCGGTTCAGCCGGAACGATCCGACGTGGCGCAGGTGGGGACGACGCTGGCCGGCGCAGCCCGGGCGTCGCCGCCTGCCGTCCTGGCGGGGGTGCACATTTCAGCCGCTCCTGAGGTTCCTGGCTCACCCCCGATCGGCGTGGTCCGAGATGCCAAGTCGGGAACCCTCGCCGCGATGCTCGCGGTACATGGGAGGTCATTTTCCCTGCTCGATCCCACCGAGAAACAGCGACGGCTCGATGCTTGGGGCGCCGTGTTGGCCGGGTTGTGCCGGGATGGGAGTCCGGTTCACCGCATCCAGTGGATCGAGCGGGCCACGCCGGGCGATCGAGATGGCCTGCGACGGTACCTCGACGAGTCCGGCCGGCCGGCTTCGGGGGCAGGGGAGCAGGCGAGGGAGAGTTATGCCGAGTTGATCAGTGGCGCCGGGCCGGTCGGCCACACACACGTGTCGCTCGTGGTCGTCGCCATCAATCTCCGCAAAGCGGCCCGGGCGTCGCGAGCGTTCGGCCGCGGGCACGCCGCGGCCTGCGGGGTGCTGCGCCGGGAACTTCGACTGCTTCAGGGACAACTGCGCCAGGTCGAACTCGTGGTCGACCGGGTGTTGACCGAGGGGGAGGTGGCGGCGGGCTTTCGCCGGGCGTGCGACCCCCACGGCGCGATCGCCGGCGGTGCGTCAGGCGGTGCCTCAGGAGGTGCGCCCGGCGGCGCGGCCGGCGGTGCGTCCGGGGGTGGTGTCGTGTGGCCCATGGCGAACGAGGAGCGATGGGCCACTTGGCATGCCGACGGGTCGTGGCACGCCACGTACTGGATCGCGGAGTGGCCGCGCATCGAGGTGGGTCCCGACTTCCTGAGCCCGTTGCTGCTGGCGACATCGGGTTGCCGGGTCACGTCGGTCGTGATGGCACCGATCCCGCCGGCTCGCGCCGCCCGGGAGGTGGAGGCGGCTCGAACTGCCGACCTGGCCGACGAACAGCTTCGCCAAAAGGCGGGATTTCTCACCACGGCCCGCCGCCAGCGCGAAGCGGAGGGGGTGATACGTCGGGAGTCGGAGTTGGCCGACGGCCATGCCGAGTTTCGCTTCTCGGGCTACGTGGGCGTCAGTGCGCTGAACCAGGACGAACTCGACGTGGCCTGCGCCGAGATCGAACAGGCCGCCCGGCAATCCAATCTGGAGCTGCGGCGCCTGTACGGCCAGCAAGCGGAAGCATTCACCTGGACCTTGCCGCTGGCCAGAGGCCTGCGGTGACGGGGCGGCCCGGCGGCGGCGGCGACTCGCGAGCGCACCAGCGGCTTGGAACTGCTCTCCGGCGACCCCAGCGGGCGGTGCCCACGTGAGCCCGCCGCCGGCGCACCGGGCCACGACGGCGCATCTCCAGGCGGCCTACCCGTTCGTGGCCGAGGGCGGCCTAGGCGAGCGCGGGGTGTACATCGGGCGGGATCTTTTCGGTGGGGCGTTCGTATACGACGCCTGGGAGCTCTACCGCGCCGGGGTGCTCACCAACCCCAACATGATCGTGTTGGGCCAGATCGGGCGGGGCAAGTCGAGCTTCGTCAAAGCGCTGGTGTGGCGCCAGCAGGTCTTTGGCCGCCAGGCATGGGTCGTCGACCCGAAGGGCGAGTATGGGCCACTCGCCGAGGCATCGGGCGCCACGACGCTACGAATCGCTCCCGGCGGTTCGGTGCGCCTCAATCCGCTCCAAACGCCGGGCTCAGGCGAGAGCGACGCCCGGCGGCGCCAATCGGAGCTGCTCTGTTCGCTGGCGGCGGGGTCGCTCGGTCGGCCGCTGTCACCCCACGAGCGCACCGCGGCCGAGCTGGCAATGAGCACCGTGGCCGCCCGCAGCCCCGACCCAACCCTGCCCGCGGTGGTCGACG
>JAUTXM010000011.1 GCA_030838025.1 Acidimicrobiaceae bacterium | reverse complement strand
GCCGAGGCGAGGTCATGCTGATCCTCCTGCTGATCCAGGGTGCGGTGGGCTATCTGCAGTACTTCAGCGGTGTTCCCACCTGGATGGTCGCCATCCACGTCACCCTGGCCGCATCGCTGTGGGCGGTCACGGTCCAGTTCGCTCTGGGACTCACGACCCGACCGGGCAGCCGATCTGTCGCGGCGAGCGCGGCGAGCGCCGGGGCAGCGCGCACGACCGCGGCCGACACGGACTCACGGCTGGCTCCGGCGTAGGGCCGAACGGACGATCGTGACCACCACGGCCCCGGCACCGGTACGAACCGACAAGCCGGACATCGACGAGTCCAACAAAGAGGACCGCCCGTGGATCGTCATCGTCTGGAACGACCCAATCAATCTCATGTCCTATGTCACGTTCGTGTTCCAGAAGCTGTTCGGTTTCCCGAAGTCGAAGGCCGAGAAGCTGATGCTCGACGTCCATTTGAAGGGGAAGGCGGTCGTTTCGAGCGGGCCGAAGGAGAAGGCTGAGCTGGATGTATTCCGACTCCACGAGCACGGTCTGTGGGCCACGATGCAGCACGACACATGACCCGGCCGAGCCGCCTGAGCCCGCCGAGCCGGCCGAGCCGCCTGACTTGGCCGAGCCCGCCGAGGCCACCGAGCCCGCCGAGCCGGCCGAGCCGGCCGACGATGCGGAGCCGGCTGACGATGCGGAAGGCGACATGGCTGTATTTCGTCGCCCGGTGAAACGGCTGCGCTCGGGGCGCTACCAGCTGCGGCTGTCCCCCGAGGAACGCGAACTGCTCCGCGGCCTGCCCGGCCAGCTGAAGGAACTCCTGGCCGACACCGACGAACCGGCGCTGCGGCGGTTGTTCCCGCCCGCCTACATCGCCGATGCCGAAGGCGAATCCGAGTACCGGCGCCTCGTGGGCGACGACCTCCTCCAGGGGCGCCAGGCGGCGCTCGACCTCATGGCCGAGACCATCGACGCCACCGAGCTCGACGAGGAGCAGGTCACGGCCTGGTTGAGCTCCCTGAACGACCTCCGCCTGGTCATCGGCACCCAGCTCGACGTCCAAGAGGACGAGCAACCTGGTGACACCCCGATCCATCAGGTGTACTACTACCTGACCATGTTGGAAGACGCGGTGATCAACGCCCTCTCCTCCCAATACGACTAGACCGATCACATGGACCTCGACGAAGCCCGCGCCTTTCTCCGGACGAACTCCCGCTCCGTTCTCGCCACCCATCGCAAGGACGGCCGCCCCCAGATGTCGCCGGTCAGCCACGCCGTCGACGACGAGGGGCGGGTGATGATCTCGACGCGCGAAACCGCCTTCAAGGTGCGCAACCTCCGCCAAGACCCCCATGCCTCCCTGTGCGCCGTCACCGAGAACTGGTTCGGCAGCTGGATCCAGGCGGACGGGACAGCGACCATCGTGTCGCTTCCCGAAGCCATGGACCTGCTGGTCGACCTGTACCGGCGGGTCATGGGCGAGCACCCCGACTGGGACGACTACCGGGCCGCCATGGTCCGCGACAAGCGCTGCGTCATCGTGATCACCATCGAGCGGGCCGGCCCCGACCGCCACGGCTGAGCGACGGCGAGCGACCACGACCCTGCCTGAGGTCGACCCAGACACAGCCGGCGGGCAGTTCGACGTGACGGCCACGCTCGACGTCCGGCTCCCCGCCACCGGCGGCGTGAACCTGGCCATCCGCGCCTTGAACCTCGATGGACCGCGCGTGCCCGTGCTCCTGGTCCACGGCCTGGCCTCCAACGCCCGGACGTGGGACGACGTGGCCAATCGGCTGGCCGAACTCGGCCACCCCGTGGCCGCGGTCGACCAACGGGGCCACGGCCGCTCGGACAAGCCCGATGACGGTTACGACTTCGCCACCCTCACCGGCGACCTGGCGGCGGTCATCGCCGGCCTCGGCTGGGCCGGCCCCGAGGGCGGCGAGGACCCCGAACGGCGCCCCCTCGTCGCCGGGCAGAGCTGGGGTGGCAATGTCGTGCTCGAGCTGGCAATACGCCATCCCGCAGCCACTCGGGCCATCGCCTGCGTCGACGGCGGCACCTTGGAGGTGGCGAGGCGTTTTCCCACCTGGGAGCAATGCCTGGCGGCCCTGACCCCACCCCGGCTGGCCGGGCTCACGGCCCGGGAACTCGAAACCCTGGTGCGCACCTGGCATCCCGACTGGTCTCCGACCGGGGTGGCGGGAACGCTGGCCAACATGGAGGTCCTCCCCGACGGCACGATCTCCCCCTGGCTCAGCCTGGTGCACCACCTCGCCGTGGTGCGCCAGCTGTGGGAGCACCACCCGCCCGAGCGGTGGCCGCTCGTCTCGGTGCCAGTGCTCCTCATCCCGTCGGTGCTGGCCGACGACGAGGGCATCGGGGCGGCGGAGGCGGCGCTGGCGCCGGGCCGGCTGCGGGTCGCACGCTTTCCCGGCGCTGACCACGACGTGCACGTCCAGCACCCGGTCGAGGTCGCGGACCTCCTGCACGACTTCTGCGACCTCGGCGGCGCCGGGTGAGCC
>JAUTXM010000483.1 GCA_030838025.1 Acidimicrobiaceae bacterium | reverse complement strand
GTTGCCCGACGGTGCGTTGCAGCTGCCGCCCGCCGACGAGGTGGACCGCAACTGGCGGCCCGCCGTCGCCCTGGCTGCGGCATGGATCGCCCAGCTGTCACGAGACGAGCGGATCGACGCCTCGTTGCTGGCGACCCGGTCGGATCTGGTCGCCTTCCTCTCCGATCAGCCGGGCTCGCGGCTGGGCACCGGCTGGCGGGCGGAACTGGTCGGTCGGCACCTGGCCCGCCTGGTCAGCGGCGACGCGGCGCTCGCCTTCGAAGGCGCGGGCCGGCTGGTCCTCGAAGCTCGTTCACGTCAGCCCCTCACCACCGGGGACGGGTCCGCCGCCATCGCCCATCTCGACGGGATCGATCCGGTCGAGCCCCCGGATCCCCGGGATCCCCTGGATCCGCTGGATCCACTGGATCTGCTGGAGGGCGTGGACCCGGCCCCGAGCGCAGGTTAGGTTAGGGCGCGACCCCGTCTGAATCTGCCGCCTTGGGCCGCAGATCGATGCGCAGGGTGAGGATCCCGTCGTCGAGCGTCGCCTCGGCATCGCCGATCATGGCGTAATCGAGGAAGTCGATCCGGGCCTGGTCGATGAAGCGCTTACGGTCGGCGCCCTCGATGGGCGGTATGCCGCGCTGACGTACCGCCTTGGCCCGGGCCTGGAAGCGGCCGATCATGGCGTCGACGTCCAGTGGTGTGCTCACCGCCCGAGGCTATCGCCCCCGCGGCCTGGGGTACCCGGGTCGCGAGACGACAACGCCAGACGATGCCCGCTCGAACGAGGCAGCGGTAGACTCTCGGCGTCAGGCTCGTCTCATACGGGGAGCACCGCGTGAAAAAGGGACGGCATCGCCGCTTCGAAGAAGCGCGCGCGTTAAAGCGCTCGGCCGAGGTGATAGTAGAACCATGTCCCGAGTGCGGTGCGGACCCCGACGAGGATCACGCGTCGTGGTGCCTCGCAACTGAGGACGAGGGCGAGGACGAGGACGAGTTCTCCGACCAGGAGGCGGGTCACTCGCCGACGTAGTTCGGAACGGTAGAGTCACGATCCTCGTGCGGGCAGGCGCAGAGGGGGAGAGGTCGTCGCGACCGATCATGGTCGGCGTGGCCGCCGCAATCGCGGTGGTCGTGCTCAGCGCGCTCGTCTCCCAGGTCGTTCCCGGCAAGTCCGGCCACGTCGACACCGCCGCCGCCTTCGCTCGCGCCCCGGGGCCCTACGAAGGTCTCGGAGCCTGGGTGGACATGTACTCGTGGAGCAACACGTTCACCGGGGGCGCGCCCCGTTTCGGACTGGCCGACATCGACGCCATGGCAGCGGCCGGGGTCCAGACCCTGTACATCCAGGCGGCGTCGCAGACGGGGCCCGCGACCGTCCTGGAGCCGGACGTCCTGGTGCCCCTGATTCGGCGGGCGCACCACGCCCGGATGTCGGTCGTGGTGTGGTACCTGCCCACGCTGGTCAACCTGGCCGACGACATGGCCCGCTTCCTCGAGATCGCCCGCCTGCCGGCCGATGGGGTGGCCGTCGACATCGAATCGACCGATATCGCGGACGTGGGCCACCGCAACGCGGCGCTCATCTCACTGTCCCAGCAGCTTCGCTTCGCGCTGCCGGGCCGGCCACTCGGGGCCATCGTCCTGCCGGCCACGCTGCTCGAGGTCGTCAACCCCAACTACTGGCCCGACTTCCCCTATGTCGCCCTCGCACCGTCGTATGACGCGTGGCTCCCCATGGTGTACTGGACCGACCGGTTGACCAGTTCGGGTTTTCGTGACGCCTACCGCTACACGGTCGACAGCGTGCGACGCCTGCGCCACGACCTGGGCGCCGCGGCCCGAGCGCCGGTCAACCCCATCGGCGGCGTCAGCGTCGACGGCATCGGCATCGGTGATATGAGCGGTTTCGTCAACGCCGCCAAGGACACGGCCAGCGTCGGCGGGAGCATCTACGAATGGCCCGGGACCGACGCGGCCGCCTGGCCGGTGCTGCGGGCCCTCCGGGCCTGAATCGGCTGCGGAACCGGGCGGGCCGGCCCTTTGTTAGCACTACATGACCGCCACAGTTCATGTAGTGCTATCTCACCGCTTAGAAGCAGGGCCAGGCCGGACGGCGGGGTGCGGCAACGGCACGGCGCCCGCCGCGCCCGCCGAGCGAGCGCCCGCCGAGCGAGCGCCCGCGCCCGCGCCGCCGCCGACTCGGGCGTCGAGATAGCCGGCCACCAGTTGGTAGACCGCGGCGCCGCACAGCTCGACCAGTTCGTCGCGCATCGCCCGATACACCGGCTTGCGGGCGCCGAACGCCTCGGGTGCCGAGGTGCACCACCAGTGGAACTCGTCGCCCCCGTCGCCCCAGTGGCGGCGGTCCCACTGGGTGACGGTCGACGTGACGCGGCCCCGCTCGTCGGTCGTGTCCTCCCGGCGCAACGGAAGCTGCCAGCACACGTCGGGTTTCAGGTCCATGGGCCGGGTCCCGGCCTCGAGGGCCGCCCGATGCAAGGCGCAGCCGGCCCCGCCGGCAAAGCCCGGCCGGTTCAAGAAGATGCACGCCCCGTCCACCAACCTCGTGACCACGGTCCCGTCCGCCTCGGTCCGCACCGTCCCGCCCCGCTGCCCCCGGCGGCGGAACTGCCACTGCGCCGCGGTCAACGCAGACGCGGCGCGACCCACCCGCGCCACGTCCGCGTCGTCGGTGAAATGCGCCCCGTACGAACAACACCCCTGCTCCAACTCGGGCGCGGGCCCAGTGAGGACACCCTGGCAACCGGCGCCGTAGATGCAGTGCCACCGCGACACGAGGAACGTGACGTCGAATACCCAGGTCCGCTCCTCCGACGGGTCGGGGAACGACACCCACTCGTGTGCCCCCTCCGGCGCCGCCTGACCAGCCGCCGGCGGGGCCTTTTCCCCAGACCGCTTCTTAACCACCGAGCTCGGCGAGCAACTCGCCCGCCGCCAGGAGCCCCTTCCAGAACTGGGACATCACCATGCGTTCGTTCGGGGCGTGGAAGCGGTCGTCGGGCAGGGCGATGCCGAGGAACAGCACCGGGGCGTCGAGCACCCGGCCCAGCGCCTCCTCGGGCCCGCTGCCCCCGGACCGGGTGAACAGCGGCGCCGTCCCCCACACCCGCTCGATCGCCCGCACCAGCGCCCCCATGGCGGGGTGATCGACGGGCGTCAGGGCGGGTGCCACGCCGCCCTCCGGCGTCACGACGACCGCCACTCCCCTCGGGACCTGCACCGCCAGCCAGTCACCGAAGGCGGCCGCCACCTCATCGGGTCGCTGGTCGGGCACCAGGCGGAAGGCGATCTTGAGGTTGGCGGTGGCGGGCACGATCGTCTTGATGCCCGCCCCCTGGTAGCCGCCGCTCAGGCCGACCACCTCGGCGGTCGGGCGCGTCGTCGTGCGCTCGATCGGCGTGTAGCCCGCCTCGCCCACCAGCGTGCGCACCCCGGCCTGGCCCATGAACGCCGCCTCGTCGAAGGGCTGGGCGGCCAGCGACGCGGCCTCGGCGGCCGACAGCGGCCGAACCCGGTCGTAGAAGCGGGGCAGCGTGACCCGCCCGTCGGCGTCGTGCAGGGCGGTGACCAGCTCCGCGGCCACTCGGGCGGCGTTGGGGACCGTCCCGCCCCACAGCCCGCTGTGGAGGTCGGTCGTGCTGGTGACCAGGTCCACGTCGAAGGCGACCAGGCCCCGCATGCCCACGGTGATCGACGGCACGTCCGGCGCCAGCATCGACGTGTCGGAGACCACGATCACGTCGCACGCCAAGCGCTCCGCCTCCCGGTGCAGCAGCGCCTCGAAGTGCGGGCTGCCGATCTCTTCCTCACCCTCGATGATGAACTTGAGGTTGACCGGCAGGGCGCCGTCGGCCGCCAGCAGGCCCCGGGCCGCCTCGATCTCGTAGAGCACCTGGCCCTTGTCGTCCACCGCGCCGCGCGCACGGCATTCGCCGTCGACGATGACCGGGGAAAAGGGGGGCGAGGTCCAGAGTTCCACCGGATCCACCGGCTGCACGTCGTGGTGGCCATAGACGAGGACCGTCGGCGCGTCGGGCCCGGCATGCAACCAGTCCCCGTAGACGGCTGGGCCGGCGTGGCCGAGGTGCGCCTCGGGCCCGGCCTCGACGGGCGGCCCCAGCACGGCCACATGCTCGAGGCCCGCCTCCTTCAGCAGCCGGGCGCAGAACT
>JAUTXM010000458.1 GCA_030838025.1 Acidimicrobiaceae bacterium | reverse complement strand
GGCCGCGTCGTCGTTGTAGGCCGGCTCCCTGTTGACGCGGGTGAACAGTTCGGCGACGGGGAACTTGACTGCTTGGGCGACGTGGATGAGCGATCGTGGCGGCAGCCGGGCCAGGGCCGCGGCGTCGAGGAGCTCGCGGGGTTCCACTCCGATGTGATCGGCGAGCGGCCACAGCGGCACGGTGCTGCGAGCGACGGCGTCAGCGAGGCGTAAGGTCGTGACTGAGATCATTGAATTTGGGCGGTTCTGGCCAGGCGTCGGAGATGACGACGGCCCATCCCCGGAGGCCGACGGTGTCCCATTGTGGGGTGAGCGCGTCGTGGGTGTCGACGACGCCGGCAAGGGCGCGGGCCTTGTCGATCCTGGTTCTGACCAGCGCCGTTTTGGCGGCTCTGCCCCGATTGTTGATGAACAGCGGGTCGCCGCGGTTCGCGCCGGAGCGGAGACGGTCGAGCCGGTGAACTTCGATGAGGGCCCGCCCGTAGTCGGGAATCGGGAGCTTTTTTGTGCCGACCTTGATCGTCGTCCCTCCCCTGCGGATGGAGTCGATGACGAGGTGTGAGGGGTCCAGGTCAGGGTGGGCCGCCGCGATCGCAAAGGCGGCGACGAGTTCGGGGGTGACCAGCCGGCGCAGCCTGGTCGCGATGGTCCGGGTGAGGCCCAATGAGTGAACGATCTCGCTGTCGGGGGCCAGGGGTACGAGGCCCTGAAGGTGCGCCCGGACCAGGAACATTGGTTCTTGCTGTCTCTGGAGGTCGGGTGGGGGCACCGCGTGTATTCCCGGGGTGATCGGTACCAGGTTGACGAGGATTCCACGGGTGAAGAACGCCGCTTGGGCCGCACGGAAGCGGATCAGCGTCTCGGTCGGCCCGCTCGAGGTCGCTACAAGTTTCCGGAGGTGCTCGACGATCGCGCTGCCGTTTTGGAGTTGGGACAGACGAAGCTTGCGGAGCGCGTGGCACGTCTCCCAGTTGGTGTCTCGGTACACGCGGTCGACGACTTGGAACCGCTCGGCTGGCAGTAGGTCCCAGCAGCTGGCCCTGAACGTGAGGAAGTTGTCGTCTGGGATGGGGCCTTCGACGCCTATGTCTTCGGGTTTGGCGGGGGGCGGCGCCGGGAGCGCTTTGAGTAGCTCTGGCACGCCGACGCAGGCTCGATGCCCGATAGCGCCGGCCTGGTCGGGGTTTGGGGGCGCCGGTCCGACCAGCCAGATCTGCAGTCCTGTGCTCGGGGCCAGAGACGGGAGGTCGGACCACAGCACGGCGGGAAGCCGCGGCGCGTCGATGATCAGGACGTGCCGGGTCGCTTCGGCCTGCAGCCATAGTTGGGCGAGCCGCGATGCGTCGGCGCCTTTCTTTTCCCTGGTGAGGGCGTCGAAGCGTTTGCCCATCCCGATGAGCACGTCGGCTGCCAGCTCGGCCAGCCTGGTGACGCCGGGGACGGGGCGGACCACGACGACGGCGCCGGGTGGATCGGCCCGCCGGGTCACTTCGGCGCCCAGGTTCGGGTTGTCGGTCGGGTCGACGACGACTCGGATTTTGGAGTCAGGCGGCACCGACGCCTCCGCCGAGCAAGGTGAAGGCGTTGCGGGCGATCTGCTCGTCCAGGCGCACGCGGCCCGTCTCGGCACACAGCCCGACCGCGGTCAGGGTGAACGCGGCCCAGTTCCGGAAGTTGCCGTGCCCGCAGTAGGCGTCGACGAACAGGATCAGGTCGTCTTCGATGCCGTGGTAGATCCGGTGGTACTGGCGGACGACGTCGAGGACCTGGTCGGCGTTCAACGGGCTGAACACGACCCTTCTGAAGAGCCGGGAACGCAGCATCGGCTCCCGCGCCAGCACCTCCCAGCAGCCGTCGCCACCCACGAGCACGGTTCCACACTGGCGCTGGTCGTCCTCGCCGAGGTGGCGGACGAACTCGATGCATTCCCGGTTCAGGTTCTGCGCTTCGTCGATCACGATCAGACGGGGCCGTAAAGCCAGCTCGGCTTTGACCAACCGGGTCAGCTTGAAACGGTCCCGCTGCTCGTGGCTGCCCGTCATCGCCGCGAAGAGCTCGCTGGCGATGAGACGCATGGTCGGCCGGGACGAGAACGCCAGCCACAGCGGCTCCCACCCTCCGCCGAGGGCGGCCACCGCCGATTCCACCGCGAACGTCTTGCCCAACCCGGCGGCGCCATGAACCACGCCCAAGGCGCGGTTTGCGGCGATGTCAGCGACGGCTCGCCGGGTCAGCGCCATCGAGTCGGTATTGACGGTTGCCGCGTCGGCGAGGTCCAGGAAATGTCGCGGCATCACCGACGCCGACTGCTCGGCAGGTCGAGCAGGTCGGCTCTCGCGGCGCGACCCAGTCTGTCGGCGTCGGCGGCCGAGCGTTCGTTTGCCGCCTCACGAACCGAAACGACCGTCGCGTCTTCAACCGGGGTCGAAGCGGTGCCCGGCGAGTACCGGATTCGGGCCTTGCGGGACGCCCGGCGTTGACGGTTGGCCTGGTCGGCGGCGTCAGCGCGACGCCGTTCCAGCACCGAAGCCCGATCCTCGTCGCTGAGGGCGCCCTGCGGTTTCGCAGTGCAAAGATGCTCGCCGTCGCGGAAGATTTCGATCGTCCGGCGGTCATGGGGCCGGTAGCGGACCGCGACCACCTCGCCCACCAGCCCGTTGAGCTCGGGGGCGATGTAGTTCAACCCGCCGAACGACACCCCTGAGGTGTGGACCTTGCGTTCCTTCTCGCTGAGTAGCGTCCAGCGCAGCTCGGCGTCGGCGACGACGCGTAGCGGCGTGGCGTCCTGGCACCAGCGCTGCAGGGGGGTCTGGCCTCCCAGCTCACTGTGCGGGCACTCGGTGTTGTACCAGGTCACCCAGCGGTCGAAGCGTTCCACCAACTCCGCGAGACCGAGAAGTGGCATCCCGCTGCCCCACAGCCTGCCGGCCGCGTCGCGAGGCCCCCCGGTGAAGTGCGGCAATTCGGCCAGCAGCCCCGTGACCATGGTGGCGTGCAGCCGCTCGATCTTGCCTTTCAGGTTGGGGCTGTACGGCGGAGTCGGCAGCAGGTGCACCCCGAGCAGCCCGCACGCCTCACTTATCACCTCGGCCGCGAACTCCAGGCCGCCGTCGGGACGCAGCGTGGCGGGCAGGCCACCGAAGGGGCCACGCACGTCGTCGACACGGACGGCATCGCCGAATGCTGCAAGCACGCTGGCCGACGACGGATAGTCGGAGATGGCCCAGCCCATGACGGCGCGGGAGAAACCGTCCAGGAACATGGTCGTCCACGGCTGACGCGGCTTGGCGGCCCTGGGGAACAGCACCTCGATGTCCATCTGCTTGTGGTCGGTCTCCCACAGCTGGTTGCGGGCCTCGGGCTCCCACCGGAGGTACACCTGATGACGCCGGCGGCCCTCGACGCCGTCTCGCAGCACCGCCCGATCCCCCGGGCCCAGCTTCCGGGCGATCGCATCCTGGAAGGTACGCAGCGCCGGTACGTCCGCCGACGCGCCCCTCCGTTCTCGCCACGCGCTGGCTGCGTTGCCCTTCCAGCGCACATAGCAGTCCACGTCGTCCTCCGACGGTTTCCATGCCTTCGAGGGGAACTGGCCGGGGAGGCCCTGCTTGAGCCACCGCCACACCGTCCTAGGCGCCACCCCCAACGCCTGCGCCGCCGAGGACACCAGTGGAGCCACGGCGTCGCCGGCCGCCTGAGCCGCCTTGATGCGCTCAAGTGCGCAGCGCCGACCCTCCGCTGCCTCGCCTGCCCCGTTCACCGGGACCGCGCCGGTAGAGTTACGTCGTTCACTCTCAGCCTCCAGTAAGGATAGCGAACGACGTTATGACACGTAACCGCCAATCGTCAAGGGCGGCTCTCGGGACCGACCGACGACTCGATGCCGACACCTGCGCCGCTCTCGAAGTACTCGAATCGCGATGGGCGCTTCGCCTACTCACGGCGCTGGCGGGCGGGCCGGCCCGCTTCAGCGAACTCGAAGGCGCCGTCCCCGGGGTGTCGCGACGCATGATGAGTGAGCGCCTCCGTGAACTCGAAGCCGCGGGGCTCGTGCGACGCACCGTCGACGCGGGGCCGCCAATCACCAGCACCTACTCCTTGACCACCGACGGCGAAGGCCTCGGCACCATCTTGGACATGGTGCGAAGGTGGGCGGCTGCCCGACCCGTCCGGGCCGCCTCCTGAGCAGGACCTACCGACGTTCCATTATCTCGTTTGGTTCGTCGATCGGCTCCGGGACCTACGCGAAGCCCGGGCATTTGGTCCACACTGCTCGTCGACCGACTGCCATCGCCTCGGAGCGTGCAATCTATGAGGGTGCACCCGCGAACGGACACCCCAGAGATCCTGGGTACAACAAGTTCCGGTCGTTTCATCGCCGCGCCCGAGACTGCGCGGCCATGAAGAGCGTCGCCGTCTTGGCCTTCCCGTATCAATGGAACGAAGACTTCATCGGGACTTGGGCTGGGGGAAGGGACGGAGTTGTCCGGTGCGGACTGCGTCTTGGAGGTTGAATGAGTACCGGCCGTGGTGCTCTCCGACCAACGGGGGATAGGCGTTCGAGGTCGTCGTCGATCGTGCGACCGTGGTCCCCGACATAGTTGACGGCCCGGTCCATGTAGCGGGTGTTGAACAGGACGATGGCGTTGACCCGGTCCCGACACGCCTCCGTCCGCTCCCTGGAACGCTACGCCCGACCCGGACCAGAAGCCGTCGGCCGCGCCGTGGCCGAAGCCGACCCACCCGCCGACGCAGATGAGGTGCCGGCGCTGGGAGCCCCGTCCGGTTTGAGTTACGGTCGGTCGACGGGTCGCCCGTGTTGTACCGCGACGGCACCGCAATCGCGTCGTTCATCGACCAGCTTCTATCCCGAATACCGGACCTCGCGGCTGATGCATCTGAAGCCGAAGTGCGCTGGCTGGGATCAGTCGCTGTCGTGCTGGCCGCTGGCCTGTCCCAATGGCCGTCGAGGTACGCAGTCGGGAAATGAATCGACGGCTTCCTCACGTTCAACTTCCCCCACGGTCGGGCCTTCAGCGAAGGTCCACAAAGCGCCCTTGACGAGGTCAGGGAGTCCTCCAGGCCCGAGACGAGCACCGATGACCTTGCTGCACGACTCGCGCAAGCCGTCTCCGATCGGGCGCCGAAGTAAGTCGGTCAGGGAGTCCTCGCCCACATCGACCTCGAGCCAGTGTCGGGAACCGCTAACAACGGAAATTGCGCCGCTGCTGGGAACCCCATATGGGGCGGCTGCCGAGGCGGGAGCGCCGACGCGGAGCCCCAATCGCCTGTGTCCCGCCGATCGGGACGACGGGAGCAGCTTGTCCCTGGTAGGCCGCCTCAGCAGTCGAGCGGCCCTGACGCTTTGGCCAGGGGTCGGGGGCGCCGCGAGGCGGCTGACGACGCCAGTGTTGCCGGCTGCTACTCGGGACTTGCCGGGCCTGGATGGGTTCAGGTGGCGTACCAGCCTTGGATGTCGGCGACGACTTGGATGGTGCCGGTGCAGGCGGCGGGGACGTTGAATGACACTCGTCCGTTGGTGCCGACCCCGACG
>JAUTXM010000456.1 GCA_030838025.1 Acidimicrobiaceae bacterium | reverse complement strand
CGCTACGCCGCAGACATTCACCGTGGCCTTCACGACCGGCGCTATCAACCGCCCATGAAGTCGACCCGTCGCACCGCACGGGTCGCGCACCGCATCCCTGCCCATATCCACCAGATTTGAGCCGGTTCATCTACTGGTGGGACCTGTCCATGCGTCAAGTCGAAGTGTCGCGCACCATGGTCTTCGACGATCCCCGCCGGGCCCGGGGGTTCTTCGAGGCCTTGGTGGCCGACAACATCGGCATCGGCCGGCCCGAGACCGTGGCCATGGTCTTCGCCCGCCAAGTCCGCAAGACCACCACCGAGCCGTTCATCGGCCGGGTCTTCTCGCCCGGCAGCGAAGTCAGCATCACCACTCCGATCCGACGGATCGCCGCCGGTGAGACCGCCCTTTACCACTGCAAACTGGAACTCGACGAGACGATCATTCGCACCGGGTGCGAGAACGATCAGCGATTCCGGATCCACGCGTGGCGCCAGGACGACGAAAGTTCGGCGCGCTGGGGTGGCGTGGAGTACGAGGTCCAACCGCCGTCGCATCCCTGAACGGCAGCTGGGACAGTGCCAGGCAGGTCGAGCTGACCGGAACGATCGTGCCGAACCCAGGCGGCGGATCACTATACCTTCGCCTCAACTACGACAACCAACAACTACGATGGAACACCTTGGCGCTCACCACGGGCGGCACCTTCAGATGGAGCGAGTACGCGCCACCAGGAAGGGCCACCCTCGAAGCAACGGCCTGGTTCGAAGGCAACCGAAAGTACGGTGCGGCGCGCTATACTTCGGTCGGATCTCGCCCCGCCACCACCGATACGCTGACGACCCTCCTACGACGACGTCCGATGAGGCCATTGGGCTAACGGCAACTCTGGCTAGCTGCTTTCGGCTCGCGTGTTCGACAGAGTGAACATCACCGACGAGCACCTACCGAACGGCTTCGGCGCTCGCCGCCCGGCCAAGGAAGCTGGCGTCAAACAGGTTTCGCTGCGTTGTCGGAGCAACTGCCGAAATTGGCATCCTGTAACACGATCTTAGGAACGCTCCTCCTGCAACACGACCACCACGGCGTCGAGGCGATCGGCAACACCTCGGCAACCTCACCCTCGCCGACAGCAGCGGTCCCGGCCCCTTCCCTGGCGACCTAACCACAATCGCCGACAACACAATCATCACCAACTGACCCAAGCCGGGCCGACGGCTGCGACCAGGCAGAACTGGATTTTCGGCGCCTCGAACTGCCTCCATGCCCACCACCCACCTCATCCCTTCGTGTGAGCGGCGCCATCAGATGCAACGAGCCCTGAGGGTGGGTCGCCGTCCCGCCAACGGACCAGCGAGTTACCTCGCCGGCCAGCTACCGGATCGTGTTGGCGTCACATACATCGAACCCAGGCAACTACCTGGCGGCACGCTCACCGCCGCACCGGACGGATAACCTGGCCGACGAGACAAAGGGACACTGCATTGCCTATGCCAACTCTGACCCATCCGGCTGAGCGGATCAGCGCCGTCACGAGAGCAATTCTGCTTGTGAGCTTTTTCATAATGCTCTTCGAGTTGAACACCGCGTTCATCTCGATCCGGACCGCGGTAGCCGCTCCGCACCAGCCCTCACTGGAACGGATGGCGACCGCCCGCACACCACGCCAAGTCGACGACGTGAAAGCCCAAATGGGAAACGCCGGAAGTGACGGATTCCGCCTCTCGCTGGTCGTCGACATTGTCTATCCCGCCATCTACGCGGGGATCGTGATCCTTGCTGCAGGGGCCACCTCGGCTTGGATTCGGCGCCGAAGGACCGCTTGGGCCGCGCTGTTAGCGAGCCTCGGCGCATGGCTGGCGACCGCCGGATTTCTCTTCGACCACGCCGAGAACCTCTTCCTGTGGCGGGAGATCACCAGCTCACATATTCCGCAATGGCTGCCAACAACCACCTGGTCGGTCAACCGACTGAAATGGGGCGCCGGTCTCGCAGGAGGGTTCTGCACACTTGCTGCCATCGTCGTGCTTGTCGGGCTCTACTGCCACGATCGACTACGCCACCGGAGTGGGTTGCCGTAAGGATCATCATTGCGCTGTCCGTCCCGCCTTTAAGACCACCCCACCAAGCGGATACAGGACAGCGAGATCGAGCGCTCCCGGCCACGACGGCCCGGCCCGCAACACCGATAGGCACTGGCGTCGACGGCTCGCCGGCACCTCTCGAAAGGGGCACGTTCCACCCGGCACAGGGACCTACGGGAATCCGCAACCGTTGAAGTCGTTGGAGCTGGTTCCCCATTGATGGGGGAACGGCTTGCCGTCGAGCAACTTCAAGGCCGTCGGCGGGGTCAGCCAGTCTGCGGGCACTTCGAACTGTTGGGCGGCCGGCCTGATCTTGTTGTTCGCCAGGTAGCAGCTGACCAGGGCAGCGAACGCATGCTGGCCGGCGGAGTTCGGATGAAACGCGCCGCCACCGATCGGGTTGAACGGGTTCAGGAAGGCCTGGATGGAGTTGGTCCACTGCCCGTGCTTGCCGCACGGCTCATGCCCCGCCCACAACACTCGGGGCGAAATGTAGTCAACCCCCTGGCGGACGGCTTCTTCGAAAATGGTGTCATTGAACCGGTCCTGTAAGTAGCGGATCTCCGCCCGGTCAGGTTCGTCGACCCGCCGCAGGATATTCGCGCACATCAGATCGCGTGCCAACGGCGCGTGACCGTCGGGCAACAGATACGGGTAGCCGACCGCGACGATGCGGGCATTCGGGAAGTGGGCACGCAACCGGGCGAACAGACCACCGGGTGAACCGAGTTGCTCCCCGATCGCCAGGATCGTGGCCGGGGCCCACACGTGTTCCAGCGGCGCCGGACGACCACCGAGCACCGGCTGCTCCTCCGCCACATTCGACGGCGGGAACTTCCCCCACATGCAACTGGGATGCTCGATGCAGCTGACCACCACCTTGGAGAACAGGGCATCATTACCGCCGATGGTCAAGGTGACCAAGCCCACATTCGGGTCGATCTCGCCCCGGACCTGCGGACCGTGGAAGACGGTGCCAAAGACGTCGCCCACTACCGCCCCCGAACACGCCTCGAAATCAACCTGCCATCCCTCCTTCGCGGCCAGCAGACGCCCGAACGCCTCCCGCGATTGGTGACAGTCGCCCGTCGGGCCCAAACCCTCTCCCGCCGAGTAGGAGTCGCCTAACGCCACATAGTCGCCGTAGCCGGCATCGGAGCCAACCTTGGGCAGGGGAACGATCTTCGGAGCACTCTGGGACGCCGTGGTGTCCACCACCGCTGACCCGAGGAGCAGGGCGGCTGCCACAAACAGCCCGAAAATGACTCCCGCCAACCCCGCCGTCGGAGCGAACAGGTAGGTCAGCCCCCGTCTAAGTCGCCGCGGTTTCGGGGGGGCACCGAAACGGCGCAGTCGGGCAGCTCGGTGCTCGACGAGGAAACCGGCGACGAAAGCCAGTGCGGCGACAACGATCAACCACAGCTGGATCGTCGTGAAAACGAATACCAGATACCAGAACCCCACGCCGAGGACCACCACCCCGGCCAGCGTCGAGAAGGCTACGACGCGGATGTGGTCCGCCAGACGGCCCGGGAGAGTCCCGACACCGCGCTCACCCACCCGGCCCCCAATAAGGGTCCCGAGGCTGGCGTGGATACCCACCGCAATCACGGCGAGAATAACGAAGAGGGCAGCGCGCGTGTCTACCGGGGTACCGATGATCGCGGCGAATAACACGAAAAATCCCACCAGACCGGCTAGTGGAAAGACGACGAAGTGCTCGGAAAGCTCGTCTCTGAGCTGCTTCCTTTTCCTTACCCCTGCGCCCGGCGCATCGTGTTGGTTGGCCGGTCGCGAATCCCCGAGCTGTCGCTCAACATCGGCTCCTCCGGCGACCGGTGACGGGTCGCCCCCGTCTATACCGCCCCGACGCCTTCGGTCGGCGTCACCGTCGCTCATAGCGGTCCGGCACCAATTCGAGATCGGACCTCAACCACGTCTCGCCGCCACCAATCCAATCCGACATCGAGCGATCATTTGAACCGTCCTGGGGCAGCGCCGTCGCAAACCAAGAATAGCGGGCCCAGCTCCGAGAGGCCAGTGCTGACGAAATTAAATTCGATTCTCCAATCGTGCTCGAGTGGCCGGATCGGGCCTACTCAATCGGCTTCTTGTACGACTGCGCCCGGAACTACCGCACAGCAACACGACGTCCTCAGACCAAACCGGCCGAGTTCCCGGGAGAACCAGTTGAACCACCTGCGGAGGGTATCGCCGGCGAACCACCTGCGGAGGTACCGGCGAACTCGTGCGAAACGAATGGTGTCTCTTCGAAGAGGACCGGCGGGATTTCACCAACGCAACTATTCGGCGGCGCCAATATTGCATTCACAACGATATTGGGATGTTGGCTCTTCAGCGTCCGTCGCCTCCATACCGCAACAATCCCGCAGTGACCTACCAGGCCGTCGGGCGCACCGCTGACGCCATCGTGCTTTTCGATGGCGAAGATGCGCCAGCGGATGCATGATCAGCGGATCTTGTCAGAAAGAGAGCGGCGATGAACCGCTTGACGTACCTAACCCTCCGGGGCGCCATGGCAAGCGGGGCGTCGTCCACAGGATGTCCTCGAGGCAGCAGGTCCGAGTACCGGCCATAAGGACACCCCTCTGCCAGGCTATGAACTGACTCAGGAGCGCTCCCGTGGAGGCTGCCCGTTGCGGGCCCATTTCGGCCAGTCACGAACTCAGAATAGCGGTGGCAGGGACAGACGCTGAGTCGGTGGCGGGGACAGACGCTGAGTCGGTGGCGAGGCCACGACGGGCACCCTCTTCCACTCCATGGGCCCCTGATCGGCGATCTCCCGGACTCCGTAGATCGAGCCCATCATGAACCGAGTCGACCCGTCGCTGTACCTGATTTTGGCGAACTGGTTGCCGGAGGCGTCATACGCGACCCACTGCATCACCTTGACCTTTGACTGCCCCCCGGTCATTGCCTTCGGGCCAGCGGTAGCAGTTCCGTCGTGGCCCTTGGTCGTTCCTGGCGCCGCCACATCGGCCGGCGCCGGCCCTGCGATTTGGCCCCAACTCGTCGCGCCTGTCGTACCGTGCTCCGCACCTTCAGAGGTGGCGAGATATTCCTTCGTTGCCTCGATGAACTCTTTGACGAACGCAGCCACCTTGTCCGGCTCCTTAGCGTTCAGGTCGTCTCGCATCTCTTTCAGCTTCCCGCGATAGCTGCCGCTCTCAGGGGTTGCGAGCAAGAGAACGTCCATTGTCTCGATCAGCTCCATGACGTCCTGGCCGTCAAGAAGGTGCGCGTTCTTCGAGGCCGCCGTCGCGGGGCTGTCGGTGCCGTCTCCTGCACCGTATTCAGGCATTCCCCACGACTGGGTAACTTTTTTCACTCCCCACGACTGCGGAGCTCTCTCCAGGTGCCGGTCGAGCGCTCCCAGGCACACCAGCATGCGGGAGAGCAATCCGGACCGTTCCGGCCCGGTGAGCGTTCGGGGAGCCGATCCGGCTTTGTTGGACTGGGCGATCCGACGCTCGACGTCGGCTGGGTCGAAGCCAAACACATGCGTCGCGTCGGCAACTACCGGTCGTGGTGGCCCCGTTTGCCGACCAGGTCCTTGGAATGGGAGCGGCGCGGTAGCGGGGAGCCCTCTATCCGGCCCCCACCCGTACCCAGCCAGCAGTCGGGCTGCCGATCGCCCTGCGGCCACAGTCCGGCCCACCTCGTCCGCCTGCTGCTCATAGGTGTCGCGGGCCCCGCCGATGGCACCGCTCGCACGAACACCAGGGCTGGGTTGCAAGGTGTGGGTGAGCTCGTGGGCCAGCAGTTGCTGACCCGACGCGGTATACGGCGAGTACTGGCCCGCCCCAAAGACGATGTCACGATCAACGGTGTACGCCAAAGCGTGCAGCGATCGAGCCGACACCTCGGCGCTCGTACCGGTGTGAACCCGAACGCCGCTGAAGTCGTGCTCGAAACGTTGTTCCATGAGGGCGAGGGAGGCCCCCTCAAGCGGTCGCCCAGGCGAGCGCCGGGCGTCGCCAACCACGGTCGGAGGTTCCGATGGCCGCAGCGCCGCAGCCGCCGGGCGCGACATGGACGGGATCGCGACGGGAGCTGTCGAAGGCGCTCGGGCGGCCACGTCCTGTCAGCCCTTCCAGGGCCCCGCGCCGAAGAACCCTTCCTCGTGGTTCCGAGGCTCCTCGCCGATGTCCGCATCGCCGTCATCGCTTCCGGTGAGGTCTTTGAATGAGTAGTTCCGCTGCTCCAGTTTCCCCGTGCCCGCCCCGGCCGACATGTTGCCCTGGACCACCACGACGAAACCGGCGGTCACCACCTTGGTCGGGTCCTTCGAGTCGAACACCGGTTTCCTGATCCGCTGGACGGTCTGGGCGTGCCCTTGAAAGTTACCTTTCATGCTCGGCAACCGCTTCCAAACAAACATGTCACCGGTTTTCAATCCGGCGGCGAGGAGCGCCTTCAGATTGAGAAGCGGCTTGCCCTTCTTCTTGTAGAAGTCTACGAGCGCGAACTGGCTCCGCGTTTCCTGGAAACTCTCGGTGCCGGTACCGATCAAACAGACCTTAAGTTCCTTGTCGGTGGCCGGCTTGCCGATGGTGAATCTCTCCGCTGACTTCTCGTCTCGACCGACGAGGAAGGAGAACGACTGACCTCGGGCCTTCAGATAATAACTTCGCAGGATTATTGCGACGTCGGCGCAGTCCGGCTTGCCCTGCCCGAGGGGGCCCCCAATGAGTCCCGCCAAATCGGCCGGCATCGACGCCGCGATATTGGTATCCGTTCCCGTTCCAAAGGTGCTGGTGGGGAACGTGGCCAACCACTCCTCGTAGGTGGCACAGTCTTTGGCGCGGTCGAGTTTGCAAGTGGGCGGCGCCGGGGTGGGGACGGGGGGCGAGGCGGGAGTACCAGTTGGTGTTGGCGCCGGCTCCCGGCGCAGCATCTGGAGGCCCGACACCGCCAGCCCCGGGCCCGAGGAAACCTCCGGTGCCGATACGTCGACGGCCATGACCCGCTCGGCACTGGCGTCCGCCTCGACCTCACAGCGGTCGGCGGCGTCGCCGATGGCAAGCGACGGCCCCCACGTGGACTCGCCGCCCCCCTGGATGACATGCGCCAGTTCGTGCGCCAGGAGCCGCCGCCCGGCGCCCGAAACGAGGGTCGGGCCGCCCCCGGCGAGCACCACATGGTTTCCCACCGTGTACGCGGCGGCGTGCACCGCTCGGGCGGATGCCCCTGCCAAGGCATCGGAATGGATTCGAACACCCGAGAAGTCGTGGCGGAAACGGGCCTCCATGAATCCTCGGACCGATGAGTCAAGCGGTTGGCCGCCCATGCGCAGGACGTCGTGCACGATCGGCGGCGCAGCCGCATGGGTGTTTTGGTCGCGGGCGGAGGCGGGCAGGGCTGACTGCTGCGGGGCCCGCCGTACCGGGGCGGCCTGGACTCGGCACTGGTCGCACCCCGACG
>JAUTXM010000453.1 GCA_030838025.1 Acidimicrobiaceae bacterium | reverse complement strand
GACGGTTTGGCCAACGGAGGGCTTGGCCTCGGATGGCTCGGCCTCGGATGGCTCGGGAGCGGCGGGCGCCATTGGGTCGGCGGGGCACATTGGGCGGCCCCACGGGACCTGGGGTCGCTCCGGGTGGGCCGGGCCGATGCGGGTCGTCTCGTCCTCGGTCGGGTCGGGCGCACTCTGGTGGCGACCGAGGCGCGGCATTCGGTGCTGGTCCTCGGGCCGACTCAGTCGGGCAAGACCTCGGCGCTTGCCATCCCGGCCCTGCTCGAATGGGACGGACCGGTGATTGCCACCTCGGTGAAGGACGACCTCGTCGCCCAAACCAGCGGGTACCGGGCGACGCTCGGGCGGATCTGGGTGTTCGATCCGACCGGATCAGCGCGTGCCGGTCAGCGCTCGAAATGGTCGCCCGTGACCGAGGCGTCGACTTGGAGTGGGGCCCAACGAGTCGCCCAGGCGCTGGTCGGCGTGACACCGGCGCAAACCGGCTTGAGCGACAGCGCGTTCTGGTTCTCCGCCTCGGCCAAGTTGCTCGCTCCCCTCCTTCTGGCGGCCCAGCGGGGCGGCCGGTCCATCGGCGAGGTGGTCCGCTGGACGAACCTCCAGGAGACCGATGAGGTCCGCTTGCTGCTCGAGATGGCCGGGGAGGGCGAGGCCGTGCAGGCGCTCCTCGCGGGAATCGCTCGTGACGAGCGCATCCGAAGTTCGATCTACACCACATTGGAGACGGTTCTCGCCCCCTACGAGGACCCCGTCGTCGCCGATTCGTCGCAACACTCCGACATCGATCCCGTGGCCCTGCTCCAGGGAGCCAACACCTTGTACCTCTGCGGGCCGGCCCACGAGCAGGCGCGGGTCCAGGGGGTGTTCAGCGCCCTCGTCGGGGCGGTCGTCCAGGCGGCCGTCAACCGCTATGAACGCCAGGGCCCTCTCGATCCGCCGCTGCTCGTGGTGCTCGACGAAGCCGCCAATATCGCGCCGCTGCAGGACCTGGACCGCCTGGCATCCACCGGCGCCGGAATGGGCATTCAGCTGGTCACGGTCTGCCAGGACCTGGCCCAACTCTCGGCCCGCTACGGGCCCGATCGGGCGCGCTCCATCGCCAACAACCATCGGGCCAAGGTGGCGCTGTCGGGTATCGCCGATGTCGGCACCCTCGACACCGTGTCGGGGCTGGCCGGCGAACAGGCGGTCCGGGAACAGACGCTGACGGCTGACCTCCGCGACGGCCGCCGGTCAACATCGTCGTCCATCACGTACCGGCGGCTCGTCCCGGCCGACGAGGTGCGAAGGATCTCGCCCGGCCACGGTGTGCTCATCTACGGCCATCTCCCGCCGGCGAGACTCGCCTTGCGACCCTGGTTCCGCGACGCCGAACTCCGGCGGCGCGCTACGGTCGCCGAGCCCAGCAAAGGATCCGTTTGAACGGGTAGAAGTACGGCCGTTGGTCGCCCAGGATGCCCAGTAACCGGCTGCGGTAGCGCTCGACAAACGCCTCGTAGCTGGCCGGATCCAACCGTTCGCGGTACGGGGTGAGGAGCGTGCCCTTGACCCACTCGACGACGTCCTCGGTCGACGCCAGGAGGTGGCCGTAGACCTGCAGGCGGACGACCTGGTCGGTGTAGCCCATCCCGTATAGCGCGATGGCGTACTCCTCGGGTGCAAGCACTGCTGCCGGCCGCGGATCGCCGGCGTCGGCCAGGGCACCGGCAAAGGGGGCCTCGGCCGCCACATCCGTGGCAACGGCGTGCGAGGGGTGATCGAAGTTGGCCGGTACCTGAAACGCCAGCTGGCCGTGCGGGCGCAACGCCGTGGTCAGCGCGTCCAGCACGCGGTGATGGTCATGGACCCATTGCAGCGACGCATTGGCGGCGATCACATCGAAATGCCCGTCCGAACCGTCGGGGTCGGGAAAGGACACGATGTCGCGCTGGCCGAACCACACGCCTTCGACCGCCCAGCGGTCGCTGTCGTCGAGCATGGCGGCCGAGCGGTCGATGCCGATCGTCTCGCCTGCCAGTAGGTGCTTGTGCAGGGCGACGGTTAGTTCCCCGGTCCCACATCCCAGATCGATCGCCCGGCACCCCGGCGCCGGATGCAGGAGTGCGAGAAGGTCGACGAAGGGCTGTTGGCGCTCCTGGCGAAATCGGTCGTACTGCGCGGGGTCCCAGCCGTCGGCGGGCATGGCCGGCCCTGGCTCCTCAGGGAAGGGGTTCCTGGTCGGGCCCCACCGTCGGTGTCGTCTTCAACCGCCCTCGGCGCTCGTCCCAGATGTCCCGTGCGATCACGTGGATGGTGCCCGCGGCTGGGATCGCCAGCAGGGCGCCCACGAACCCGGCCAGCTCCGCCCCCGCGAGGACCGAAAGCAGGACCCACAAGGCGCTCAGGTTCACGGTCTTGCTCATGATCAAGGGGTTGAGCACGTGGTTCTCGAGTTGCTGGTACACCAGAAACACGATGAGGGTGACAATGCCCGCGATGGGGGAGTGCAGGAACGCAAAGGCAACCGTGGGGACGCCCGCCAGCAAGCCCCCAACGAGCGGGATGAAGTCCACCAGTGCAACCCAGACACCGAACACCACGGCGAATGGCACCCCGAGGACGAGCAGGGCGACGGTGCACACCACGCCCGCGATGACGGAGGTGGTGAAGTTGCCGATGACGTAGCCCGTGACCGACTTTGCGACATCGTCGAGGATTCGACGGACCCGTCGTGCGTGCTGCGGCGACAGGATGCGGAGGGTTCCGTTCACGATCGACGGTCCTTCGAGCAACATCAGGAAGGTCATGATCGACAGGAGCACCAGGCCGCCGAGCCCGGATAGGACGGTTTTGGCAATGCCCAGGGCAGGGCCGCCGAGGTGGCTCAAGTAGTCCCTGATCTTCGGGATGTAGGTCGCGGCATCCTTCTGCAGGTGGTAGCGGGCGATGATGCTGCCGATGCGACCCTTACCGGCTTGCACCCGGGCCAACGTGCCCGGCAGGTCGTTGGCGAAATGGATCGCCTGCTGGTACAGCGGGTGGATGAATAGGTACCCGAGGCCGCCGAACAAGGCCATACCGAGGAAGAAGACGATCGCGGTCGCCAGGCCTCGGCGGATCCGCAGCCGGACCAGGCCGCTCACCGCCGGACTCAACACCACAGCGAAGAAGGTGGAAATCACCAAGAGTTCGATCACCGTCCGCAGGGCCAGGATCAACTCGATGGCGACGACCGCGCCCAACACGACGCCAATCGCGGTCCAGATGACGAGCCAGGGAACCTCTTCGTGGGGGCGCTCTTCTTGCTCCTGGTCCGCGACCTGGGCCGCGGCCGCCGAGGGCCCGGTGCCCACCGGCGTCGTGATGGCCGCGCGCGTGACAGGGGTGAAGGAACCTTCGCCCGGGGTGGTTAGCCCGTCGGAACCTCCGGCGGGGATCGGCGCGGCCGGCTCCGGCGCGGCCGGGTTGACGTCATCGATCGCTGGGTCGTTGGTCGTGTCGGTCCCGACCGCCTCCAGGTCCGCCGCCTGGCCGCCGGTCGCTTCGCCGGCTCCGGCGTCTTCGTCGGAGACCGGGCGATCGCCGGTGTTGCCATTCGGCACGTCCTGGCGATGGGCAGCCCGCCCGTCGGGGAGGTCGGGGAGGCCGGGACCGTTGGCGAGGCCGGGGCCGTTGGCGAGGTCCGCACTGGCGGCGCCGTCGCCACCGTTGGCGCCGTCGGGGAGTTCGAGGAGGTCGGGGGCGTCGGGGGCGTCGGAGGCCCCGGTAGCGACGACCGGTTTGCCATTGCTGGCGTCGTCGTCTGTGTCGGTGGCCCGACCAACCCGCTGCGGTGCATGGTCCGCGTCCATGACGCCTCCTCTTCGACCCCAGCTTGCCAGGCCGAAAGGGCCAGCTGTCGGTTGGGCTAGTTTGGGGTCGTCCCCGTGGTCAACAGCCTGGATACCACAGCCGGCGTCGATCGCCTGCCGACCCGGACCCGGTTGGCCGCCTGGGTGGGGAGCACGGTGGGGGGCTTGTCGCGGCGACTCGGTCGCGGGACCGGATCCGTCATCGGCGGCCGTGCCATCTTGGCCATCGACCCGTCCGCGCTGCGGCGGCTCTCCCACGGCCGGCGCATCGCGGTGGTGAGCGGCACCAATGGCAAGACGACGACCACCAGCCTCCTCCGCGCCGCGTTGTCCCGGCGTGGGGCCGTGGTGTCGAACACCCTCGGCGCCAACCTTCCGCCCGGCGTGACCGCGGCCCTGGCGGCAGCCCCCGCGGGGGCCTTGCTGGCGGCCCTCGAGGTCGACGAGGCGTGGCTGGGCCAAGTCGTGACGGCAACCGATCCCGAGGTCGTGCTGCTGCTCAACCTCAGCCGCGACCAGCTCGACCGCAACAACGAGGTTCGGCGGCTGTCGGCCTCATGGCGCGACCTGATCGCGCAGCGACAGGCCCTGGGCACCGCCCCCCACATCGTCGCCAATGCCGACGACCCCCTCGTCGCTTGGGCGGCCCAGGCGGCCCAGGCGGCCCAGGCAGCCCAGGCGGCGCAGGCCCCCGCCCCGGAGACCCCCGAAACGGCAGGAACAGACACCGTCACCTGGGTAGGCGCCGGCCAGCGTTGGACCGCGGATGCCGCAGGGTGCCCGAACTGCGGTGGCCGCATTCAGTTCCCAGACGAGCTCGGCGGAGCTTGGGCCTGCTCCGATTGCCACCTTCGACGTCCGGCCCTCGACGTGTGGCTGGAAGGCGAGGAGGTCGTATTCGGTGACGGCGCCCGAATAACCGTCCGGCTGCAGTTACCCGGTCGGATCAACCGGGCGAACGCCGCGATGGCGATGGCGGCCGCCACGAGGTTCGGCGTCGATCGGAACGAGGCCGCGGCCGCAATGGCGGCCACGTCCGAGGTCGAGGGGCGGTACCGAACCGTGACGGTCGGCGACGTCTCCGCCCGGCTCCTGCTCGCCAAGAATCCGGCTGGTTGGTTGGAGACGTTCGACCTTCTTTCGCCGGCACCGGCGCCGGTGGTCGTGGCGATCAACGCCCGGATTGCCGACGGTAAGGACCCGTCGTGGTTATGGGACGTCCCCTTCGAGCGACTGCAGGGCCGGCTGGTCGTGGCGACGGGGGAGCGAAGTGCCGATCTCGCCGTCCGGCTGCGCTATGCCGACGTGGACCACCGCCGTCAGCCCGACCTGTTCCAAGCAATCGGGGATGCCGGCGCCCCGCGAGTCGATGTGGTCGCCAACTACACGTCCTTCCAAGCGCTCAACCGCCGCCTCGCCGATGGCGCCTGATTCGCCGGGCGGCCCGTCAGCGGTCCGGGTGGCCCTGGTGTTTCCGGACCTGCTCGGCACCTACGGCGATTCCGGCAACGCGGTCATCCTCGCCCAACGGCTGCGCTGGCGCGGCCACCCGGCCGAGATCGTCGAGATCAACGCCGGTGGTGTTGTCCCGGACTCCTGCGATCTGTATGTCATCGGAGGCGGCGAGGACCAGCCGCAGTCGCTCGCCGCCCGGGACCTCAACATCCAGCGCTCCTTGCACCGCGCCGTCGACCGCGGCGCCGCCGTCCTGGCCGTGTGTGCCGGTCTGCAGATCTTGGGTCGGACCTTCGTCGGGCCCGATGGCGTGGAGCAACCCGGCTTGGACCTGTTCGACTGTGTCACCGTGCGCGGCCGTGGTCGCCGGGCAGTGGGCGAGTTGGTGGTCGAGCCTGGCGCGGAACGGGGATTGCCGGTCATGACCGGCTACGAAAACCACGGCGGCGTGACCATCCTCAGCCCCGACGCCCAACCGTTGGGCGTGGTGCGAAGCGGCGTCGGCAACGGACACGACGCCGGACATGACGCCGGACATGACGCCGGTCGAGATGGTCGACCCGGGTACGACATCGACCAGCGGGCACGCCTGGTCGACGGCGTCGTCAACGGCCGGGTGTGGGGTACGTACATGCACGGCCCTGTCCTGGCCCGCAATCCAGCCTTCGCCGACCTCCTCCTGGGCCTGGTCACCGGCCCGTTGTCGCCCCTCGACGATGGGGAGAGCGAGGCGCTTCGAGCCGAACGGCTCGACGCTGCCAAAGGGGAGGCATCCGGTCGAAATCGGCGGTGGATCCCGCCCCCGGGTTTGACCAGATGGGTCCGGAGCCGGCAACGAGTCCGATGACGTCGCAGTCGACCGCCCTTCACACCGACCGGTACGAGCTGACCATGCTCGACGCCGCCCTCAAGGACCACACTGCCGAGCACCGGGCCATTTTCGAGGTCTTCACCCGTCACCTACCGGCGGGCGCCAACTACGGGGTCTTCTGCGGTCTCGGCCGGCTCCTCGATGATCTCGAGCGCTTCCGGTTCGGCCCCGACGAACTCGACTGGCTCGACCGGGCCGGCGTCGTGAGCTCCGCAGCCCTGCACTGGTTGGCGGATTACCGGTTTTCCGGGGACATCGACGCCTACCGGGAAGGTGAGCTGTACGGCGCCGGCTCGCCGGTCCTCACCGTGGACGGCACCTTCGGCGAGGCCGTCCTCCTCGAGACGCTCATTCTCTCGACGTTCAACCACGATTCGGCCGTCGCCGCGGAAGGGTCGCGAATCGTCGCGGCAGCCCACGGCCGTCCCCTGATCGAGATGGGCAGCCGGCGAACCGACCCGGAGGCCGCCGTCGCCGCAGCGCGGGCCGCCTACATCGCCGGCTTCGCCAGCACGTCGAATCTGGAGGCAGGACGGCGCTACCGCGTTCCGACCGCCGGCACCGCGGCCCATGCCTTCACGCTGGCGTACCCAACGGAGCGGGACGCCTTCGCGGCACAGGTGGCGGCGCTCGGCGCGGGAACCACCCTTTTGGTCGACACGTACGACACCAACGAGGGCATTCGCAACGCGGTGGCCGTCGCCGGCCCCGCCCTCGGTGCCATCAGGATCGACTCCGGTGACCTGGCGGGCGAGGCGCGCCGGGCCAGGGCGCAGCTCGACGCGCTCGGGGCGACGAACACCAGAGTGATCGTCACGGGAGACCTGGACGAACCCGCGCTCGTCGCGCTCGCCGATGCTCCCGTCGACGGCTATGGCGTTGGCACGGCAGTGGTGATGGGCGGGGAGCGGCCCACCGCGGGCTTCGTCTACAAGCTGGTGGCGGCCGGCGACGCGGGCGCCGACCTGCGGCCGGTGGCCAAGCGCTCACCGGGAAAGGAAGGCGTCGCGGGCAGGAAATGGTCCTGGCGACTGCTTGACGGCACCGCCGACGCAGGTGAGGAGATTTCCCTCGATCCCAAGCCACCAGATCGGCTGTCGCGGCCCCTCCAGGTATCTGTGGTCCGGGCGGGTGCCATCGTGCATCGCCCGACCATCGAGGAGATCCGGGCCCATCACGCCGCCGCCCGGGCGGAATGGCCCGCTGATCGGCCGCTCCGGATCACCCAGCGGAACCTGCCCAACAACTGACGGGACAGTACGGCCGCCGGACCGCCAGCCGACCTTTGGCGGGTAGTCGTCGTCCCGGCGACCGCTTTGCTCCGGGGTTCGGCGGCCCACGTCGTTCCCCCGCCAGCCCCGGCGGGTAGTCGTCGTCCCGGCGACGGGTCCCCTCCCGAGAACCACCCGTCCCTCGGTCGCAAGCCCCCGGCCACCGACCAAACAGGTGATTTCAGGCCGTTCTCAGCCCGGTCTTAGATTGGTGGTCGTAGCCTGGGGTCCATGGCATCCTCTGCCCGCAGCCGCAAGCTGCGGTGGTCCGCTCCCTTCGCCGCCGCAGTCGTCATCGCCCTGATCGTCGCCATTCCCGGACTGTCGGCCGCCGACTCACCCTCGCTGCCCGCCCTCTCGGCGCAGCAGCTTGTCGCCAAGGTGCAGCAGGCCAAGCCCGTCGACCTGTCAGGCACGATCGACATGAGCACCAACTTGGGCATCCCCAACCTGAGCGCCCTGACCGACGCGGCCGGTGGCGGAGGCCACGGTCGCGCTGCCTTCAGCCCGACCGACTTGCTGACGGGGTCCCACAAGGCGGCGGTCTGGCTGGCGGGCCCCGACAAGACGCGGGTGGCACTACTGCTCGACATGGCGGAAACCGACGTGGTGCACAACGGCAACAACGTCTGGACGTGGGACAGCGGCACCAAGAAGGTGGTCCACTACACGATCGCCGCGGGCACGAAGGCCGCCGCAGGCACGAAGCCCGCCCAAGCAACCACCGACCCAGCCGAGCCAGTCAAGACGCCGCAGCAGTTGGCGGACGAGTTCCTGGCCAACCTCACCCCGTCCACCGCGGTATCCATGGGCGTCCCCATCTCCATCGCCGGCCAGAAGGCGTACCAACTCGTCCTGGCCCCGCACACGGCCGCATCGACCGTCGACCACGTCGTGATCGCGGTCGACAGTGTCACCAGCGTGCCCCTGCAAGTCCAGGTGTTCGCCAAGGGCCAGAAGAAGGCGGCGCTCAGCCTCGGCTTCAGCTCCGTGCACTACTCGACGCCCGCCGCCTCGCGGTTCGCGTTCACGCCACCGCCCGGCTCGACGGTTACCAACAAGACGCTGGGCGGCTCGCATGCGCAATCCGCTGACGCGGGAGCTCCGAAGGCCAACGCTCCGCAGGCCAACGCTCCGCAGGACAACGCCAACCAGCCGGCCACGGTGGGCCAGGACTGGACCACGGTCGCCATCATCAACGGGGTCCAGATCCCCCGGCAACTGAACGACTTCCTCAAGGCCGCCACGCCCGTGAGCGGATCGTTCGGCCAGGGGCGGCTGCTCGAGTCCTCGCTCGTCAACGTCCTCGTCATGGACGACGGGCGGGTCGCGGTCGGTGCGGTCAGCGCTTCCGCCCTGGAAGCAGCCGTCGCGGCAGCCCCCTGACCGCGTGGACGGCCCCGCCGGCGCCGCCGGAACCCCCGCGCCCGGAACCCCCGCGCCCGCCCCGGCGATCGAAACCACCGGCCTGAGCAAGCACTTCGGCAAGGTACCGGCCGTCGACGGCATCGATCTGCATGTCCCGGTCGGATCGGTGTTCGGGTTCCTCGGTCCGAACGGATCGGGCAAGACCACGACGATCCGGGTGCTGCTCGGCCTGCTCAACCCGACCGCCGGTACCTGGATGCTCTTCGGCCGCCCGATGCCCCAAGCCTCGATGCAGATCCTGCCCAAGGTGGGCGCCCTGATCGAGGGTCCGGCCTTCTACCCCTGGCTGAGCGGCGCCCAGAACCTGGCCCGCTTCGACGCCGCCGGCCCCGACGGCGATCGGCCGACGCGCCGAGCCCGGATCGACCTCGCCCTGGCTCGCGTCGGTCTCACCGCGGCCGCGGGCAAGAAGTACAAGGCCTACTCGCTCGGGATGCGCCAGCGCCTGGGCCTGGCATCGGCCCTCCTGCGCCCCCGGGAGCTCCTGGTGCTCGACGAGCCGACCAACGGCATGGACCCCCAGGGCACCCGCGAGATCCGCCACCTCATCCAGGAACTGGCCGGGGACGGGACGACGGTCTTCCTCTCCAGCCACCTGCTGTCTGAGGTCGAGCAGGTGTGCACGCATGTCGCGGTGATGTCGTTGGGAAAAATCCTCGCCCAATCCACCATCGCCGAGTTGCAGGCGACGGGAGCCCGGCGGCTCGCAGTGGAGACGGTACAGGTGAGCGTGGCGGCAACGGTGCTCGAGCGGTTGGGCTTGACCGACCTGACGATCGAGGGCGACGCCATCTCGGCCCGCCTCGACGGCCAAGCGCCCGAGGATTGCTGCCGGGCGCTGGTCGACGCCGGCGTCGGGGTGCGCAGCCTGACCACGGTCCGGCCGACGCTGGAGGACACCTTTGTCGCCCTGACGGGGGAGGGTTTCGATGTGGCGCGCTGAGCTCATCAGCCAGTTTCGGCGCCGCCGGGTGAAGGCGCTGCTCCTGGTGCTGGCCGCGGTGCCGGCGCTGCTGGCGGTGCTGGTCTACCTCTCCGGCGGACCGTCGAATGGGCAAGGACCGACCTTCCTCGACGAGGTGACCCGCAACGGGGTCTTCGCGGCGTTGGCCGGCCTGACGGTCACCGTTCCCTTCTTTCTCCCACTGACGGTTGCGGTCGTGGCGGGCGACAGCATCGCGGGCGAAGCCAGTCTCGGCACGTTGCGCTATCTGCTGGTGCGCCCGGCGGGTCGATCTCGACTGTTGTTGATCAAGGCCGTCACCATTGGGGCCTACTGCCTCGCGGCGGCACTGGCGGTGGCAGCCGGCGGTCTCATCGCGGGCGTGATCCTTTTCCCCGTTGGTCGGGTTACCACCCTGTCCGCCACCACGCTCTCGCTCGGCGCGGGGATCGGGAGAACGCTCCTGGCCGCGCTGGTCGTCGGCGCGTCGCTGTTCGGGATGGCGGCCATCGGGCTGTTCATCTCGACGCTGACCGATGTCCCGGTGGGCGCCATGGCCGCCACCGTCGGCCTGGCCGTGCTGAGCGCCGTGCTCGGTGGCGTCTCCCAGGTCCAGGCCATCCATCCGTGGCTGTTCACCAGGGGGTGGTTCGCCTTCGGTGACCTGCTGCGCGATCCCGTCCAGTGGACCGCGATCAGCCATGACCTGGCACTTCAAGTGGCCTACATGGCCGTGTTCGGCGCCGCGGCGTGGGCCCGCTTTACCACCAAGGACGTTCTGGCGTAGAAACCCAACCATGAATGAGGCCACGCCGGCCCGGCGGCCGCCTCAATCCCGGCGGCCCCGGTCGCTGCGCACGGTGGTGCTGGTCCTGGCGGCGGTCGTGGCGTCGGCGTTGTGGTGGAGCGCCGCCGGGCAGGTGGTGAGCCCGGGGTCGGGACCACTCGATTCCTCCCGCGCCCACTCGGGGCCGGGCCAGGCGCCTCGGGGGCTGCGGGTCCAGGCCGCGGTCGGCGGCGCCATCTCGGGTCACTGGGCCGCGGCCGCGTCGGGGCCGGAGGCGACCAGCTACCAGGTCCGGGTCGTCAGCGCGGGCGACGACCGGACGGTCGCCACCACCGAATCGTGGTCACCGTCGGTGGTCGTCGGCGGCCTCGCGGTCGGCGGGAGTTATCGGCTCGTGGTGGCGCCCGCCGTGGGGGCACGCGCCGCGCCCTTGGCCTCGACCACCTCCACGCCTGTGGTTGTACTGGCCGACCACGCCCCGGACGCGCCCGCTCAGGTGATCGCCACCGCGCTGCCCGCAAGCAACGGCCTCGAGGTGCGATGGACGCCGGCCACCTCCGGTGTCACGGCGACGGGGGCCGTCGTGCAGTTGTACGACGGAACGGGCTTGAAGGGGTACCTACGGTGCCAGGCGGAGTGCACGACGGCCGCCTTCCGCGGCCTCACCTATGCCACGCGCTACACCGTCGGGGTCGTCCCGACCAACGCCACGGGCCCGGGGCCGGCGACCGCCTCGAATCCGGTCGATCTCCGCAGCCCGTGTCCCGCGGTGGCGTCCTGCGTCTCCGTCGATGCCACCAATGCCACCGGAGCGGCCCGCCATCGTGCGCAGGGGTTCCTCGACTCGATCTACCCGACCGGCGAGATGGTGGCCCGGGTGCGGCAGCTGAAGCCGCAATCGTGGCGGGGCGCCCCGACCTACCAACCGGCCACCGGCAGCCTCGACTGGTCGTCGTGGGATGCCGCGGTGGCGACCGGCGCCGAGACGACCTTGTTGCTGTCCAGCCTGTGGCACTCCGAGACCACGACCGGCGCCGGTGCCCGTACCCCGTGGGCCAACTGGGGCGCCTACGCCAGCTGGGTCAACGCGACCGTCAGCGCCATCGGGGCGTCGGGCCACCGGGTCACCTACTGGGAGATCCAGAACGAGCCCGGCGCCCCGAGCTACTTCACTGCGGCGGACTCGGCGGCATCGACGGTGGCGGAGTACCTCGAACAGTTCCGAGTCGCCTATGGCGCCATCAAGGAAGCCGATCCCTCCGCCCGCATCGTGGGCCCCAGCCTCTCGCACTTCGCCGACTACCCGGGCGAGTACACGGCGAATGAGCCTGACCTGGTGACCTTCTTGGACTTCGCGGCCCGAAACGGCCTCAAGCTGGCGGCGGTCGCCTGGCATGAGATCGATGACGACCTCGGCCCCAACCCGCGGGACTACAACACCCAGCCCCAGATCATCGGGGACCATGTGGCCGAAGCCCGCCGCCTCATCGCCGAGCGGCCCGCCCTGGGGGTTCCCGCGGTGTGGGTCAACGAGTACGGCCAGCACATCGACTACGCCATTCCCGGCTGGACCGTCGGCGACATCGCGGCCATCGAGGCGGCGGCGGTCGACCGGGCCGGCCGCTCCTGCTGGCCGGAACAGGCGCCCGGCGGTGCCCTCTCGAACGACTGCGCCACCCCGACGCTCGACGGCGTGCTCTCGATGGATGGCTCGACGCCGCGGGCGAACTACTGGGTGTATGCCGCCTATGCCGCCATGGCGGGTCGCGTCGTGGCGAGCTCATCGAGCGACGCCGCCATCTCGGTGCTGGCCGCGAGAGACGATGGGGCAGAGCGGGTGCAGGCCATGGTCGGGCGCCACGTCAGCTGCTTGCCGTCGAGCAACCTGAGCTGCACCCGTCCCGATGCTGTGACGGTGGCGCCGGTCGCCGTCACGGTCGACATTCGAGTCCCGTGGGCCACGGCGACAGCCGAGGTAACGATCATCCGGGTCTCGCCCACCTGGGACCCGGTACCCACGCTGCCGACGGTTTTCCACGGCCCGGTCCCGGTGGCCGGGGGGCATGTGAGCTTGGCCCTGCCCGCGGTGGCCGACGGCGAGGCCTACCTGGTCACCGTCGCACGGTGATGGCGCCGGGAGCGTTGGGCTACAGCTCGTCCTGGTCCCACAGCCGGATGCCGCCCAGGATCCCGGCGGCGTTGTCGATCACGGAGACCCCGGCGGGAAGGTCGCCGGTGACCTTGGCGGCGTTGCCGCCCCCGAGGTACAGGTGGTCCCAGAAGAAGAGGGTGTGGAGGACGGTGATCATCTCGCCCACCCGTTTGTTCCATTTGCTGGCACCCGCCTTCTTCCGGGCCACGTCGCCCAGCACCTCGTTGTAGGTCTTCTTGCCCCGGAACGGGTGCTGCGCCAGCTCCAGATGCGGGCACAGCCGGCCCCGGTAGAACAGACCCGTTCCCACGCCGGTGCCCAGGGTGACCACGAGTTCGAGCCCGTCGCCCGATATCACCGCCGCCCCTTGGAGGTCGGCGTCGTTGGCCACCTTGGCCGGCTTTCCGTAGGCCGTCACGAGGGCGCTCTGCAGGTCGAACCGGTTCCATGCCGTGACCAGTTTCGGGTCGGGCTTTCCGTCGGCGCCCTCGGCGCTCAGGAAATGGGGGGCCGTCAGGATCGTGCCGCCGCGGACCATCCCCGGGAACCCGAGCGACACGCGGTCGAAGTCCGGCAACGACCGGATGAGGTCGTCGATGGTGGAGATCAGGACTTGGGGACTCAGGGGATACGGGGTCTCGACCCGGACGCGCTCGTGTTCCATGTGGCCCGTCGGGTCGAGCACCGACGCCTTGATACCGGTGCCACCGACGTCGATGGCCAGCGTCTCGGGCCCTTCAGTCTCCGGCGCTTTGGTCTCGGCGCCTTTGGTCTCGGCGCCTTCCGTCGGAACCTGGGCGCTCACGGTGGGCTTGGTGGTCCGCTTGGTTGCTGCCACATCGGCGACGTTAGACCTATCGCGGCCGTGACGTGCGGTACCGTGGCGCGGTGCCTGAGGCCGGCGATCTCTTCAGCATTTTGGGCCAGCTGAACCAACTTCGTCAGGCCGCAGGGCCCGACGTACTCGGAATGACGATTCCCGAAATACTCAAGGAAGTCGTCGAGGACGCGGGCGGATTGGAGACCGTTGCCGAGCCACTGTTCGAAGTGGTGGCCGGCCTCGGCGCGCTGGGCGCGGTGGACCTGAGCGAGGTGTTCGGTCCCGAGATCGCCGGGGCGATCGGTGAGCTGGCTGGTTCGGCGAAGAAGCTCTGGGATCTGGCAGGAGGCAGCGACATCATCGAGCAGGTGACCCGGGCGATCACACCCGGGACGACCGAACCCGGGGCGACCGAACCCGGGGCGACCGAACCCGGGGCGACCGAACCCGAGATTTAGGGTCGGCAGACGGTCAGGCGGTGACACACCGCCATGAGTGCCTCGGCTCGCGCCACCTCCGAGGCCGTGAAGCGGACCGATGATGCTCGGGCGGCGAAGCCCACCCGACTCGGGTTGAGCTGATCGTCGGGAACGGCCATCACCCAGCTGGGCCCTGGCTGCTCACCGCGGACCTGGGGCGGCAGCTCCGCTTCGCGGGTTACGACCGCGCTGCCCAGCGCCAATGCCCGGCGACCCGCCAGTAGCTGCTCGGCCTCCACCGGCGACCAAACCCACGCCATGTCGGTCGTGCAGATCTCGGCCAAGGACTGCGCCAGGGCCAGGTCACAGTCCTGAGGCTCGGCCTCCAGCGCGAATCCGACCCAGTGCAGCGCTCGGACGATCGGGTCGACAATCGCCGAGTCGGCCCGTGCCGACAGGACCACACCGGCGTCGGCGGCCGCCAGGACCGACGACAGCTTGGTCGGCTCGCAGCTGTCCGGCAGGTCGATGAGGATCTCGTCGACGCTGCGCTCACCGTCGATTTCGTGGATGTCGACCGAGATCACGTTGCCACCCGCGGTGGCGATGGCGGCTGCCGCCTGGGCCAGCGCCCCCGGCCGATCGGGCAGCTCGATGCGGACTCGGTACCGCGTTGACATGCTCGAATGGTAATGGCGGCCCACCTCGAAACCACCTCTGGACCAAGAACGCCCTGTGAACATCGCAACTCCGGGGGCTGACGGAACGCCTCAACCGGCACAATTGTCTGATTGGCTCTGTCTCAGGCCCTACACAGCTGTTTCACTTCGGAATCTGAGAAATCGCGCCGATACTGGTAACAGCCCCCGGAGAAGGGATCTGGTTTTCGTGTATCTCATCGGTGTCGCCCAATCGCTTGGATTGTTCTTTGTCGTATGCCTGGCCACCGCCGCGGTCCTGGGCATGGCCATGGTCGCCCTGGCCCGGATGGAACGTGCCACGATTCCGGTCCGACCGAGGCGTGCGGTACCCAACACCCCCCGCACCAGCGGTGCCGTCGCGCCGCCCGACCGGGTGTCGAGTCGGGGCAGCTGCACCTACGGCCCTCGAGGTCGCTAACCGCAGGTCGCCTCCTGTCGGACCGTATCCGGCGGTGGTGAGGCGGTAGACATTGGGTCCATGGCCGTCATCTCGGAGCTGTTCGACGCCGACGCCTGGCGCCCGGTAGAGGGGTTCGACTTCCAGGACATCACGTATCACCGGGCACTGGCGCAGCCAACCGTGCGTGTGGCGTTCAACCGGCCCGAGGTTCGCAACGCCTTCCGGCCTCAGACCGTCGACGAGCTGTACCGGGCCCTCGATCACGCCCGCATGACACCCGACGTGGGGTGCGTGCTCCTGACGGGCAACGGGCCGTCGCCCCGCGACGGCGGATGGGCATTCTGCTCCGGCGGCGATCAGCGCATACGGGGCCGCGACGGCTACCGCTACGCCGAGGGTGACACGGCCCAGACGATCGACTCTGGTCGCACCGGTCGCCTCCACATCCTCGAGGTGCAGCGGCTCATCCGCTTCATGCCCAAGGTGGTCGTCTGCGTCGTTCCGGGCTGGGCGGTCGGTGGTGGCCACAGCCTGCATGTGGTGTGCGACCTCACCGTCGCCAGTGCCGAGCAGGCCAAGTTCAAGCAGACCGACGCGGACGTGGCCAGCTTCGACGGCGGTTTTGGCTCGGCCTATCTGGCCCGCCAGGTCGGCCAGAAGCGGGCCCGGGAGATCTTCTTTCTCGGGATGACCTACAGCGCCGCCGAGGCGTACCAGATGGGAATGGTCAACGCCGTGGTGCCCCACGCCGAATTGGAGAAGGTGGCGCTCGACTGGGGTCGCCTGATCAACGGCAAGAGCCCGACATCCCAGCGAATGCTGAAGTTCGCCTTCAACCTGATCGACGACGGCCTCGTCGGCCAGCAGCTGTTCGCGGGGGAGGCGACCCGCCTGGCGTACATGACCGACGAGGCGGCGGAGGGACGCGACGCCTTCCTCGAGAAGCGGTCGCCGGACTGGTCGACGTACCCCTGGCACTTCTGACCCGGCCTTCGGCGAGGCCGAGCTGATCGGGCGCCGACCCCATGGGGCAAGGTGCCGGTACCTTGGCCTCTGGTGCGCCTCGGCCTGACCCTCCTCGATCCCATCGCCCCGCTGCGCCGGGCGGTGCTGCGCCCGGTCCGGGCTGCCTTCGGCGTCGACCGCTTCCCGGAGGAGCAGTACACCCTCCCGGTTGGCGATCCCGGGCTCTTCGGTCCCGACAGCGCTACCTGGCGCATCCATGCCGACGCCGCCATGCTGATCGGCGGGGTCAGCGCCGTCATCCTCCAGACGCTGCATCCCCTGGCCATGGCGGGCGTGGCCGAGCATTCCGAATGGCGCCAGCGGCCCTTCCAGCGACTGTCGCGGACCTCGTCGTTCGTGACCGCCACGACGTACGGCTCGACGCCGGTCGCCGAAGGCTTCATCGCGGTGGTGCGGGCGGTGCACACCCGGGTGGTGGGCTTCGCCCCCGATGGACGGCCGTACCGAGCCGATGATCCGGCGTTGCTGCGCTGGATCCATGTGGCCGAGGTGTCGAGCTTCCTGAACGCCCACCGGCGCTACGGCTTGCTTCCCGTGGCCCCAACCGACCAGGACCGGTACTTCGACGAGGTTCGAGTCGTCGCCGAAAAGCTCGGTGCAACGGACTTGCCACGAAGCCGGACCGAGGTGGCGGCCTACTTCGATTCGGTGCGCCCGGAGTTGGTGGCCGGGCCCCAGGCGCTGGAGACGGTGCAGTACTTGCGCGTCCCGCCATTTCACGACCGAACGCTTCAGGTCGCCTACCAGGTGATCATGCAGGCCGCCATCGGTCTGCTTCCCGACTGGTCGCGCGACCTGCTGGGGCTGAACGCCGAGCCGCTCCTCGAACTGGCGACCAGTCGCATCGCGGCCAATGCCCTGCTCAATGTCATGCGCGTCGCCGGGGGGACCCCGCCTGCGGTCGCCCAGGCTCGTGCGCGTTGTCGCCCGCCCGTGGGCACCTGACCGGCTACCTCGGTCGCCCTGGCTCGGCAGAGTCGTTCACGGTT
>JAUTXM010000440.1 GCA_030838025.1 Acidimicrobiaceae bacterium | reverse complement strand
ACCGCCACCTAACCGGCACCTCGACCCAATACCGCGCACTTAGACCCCGGGCAGGGCCGCCACAACGGCCCCACGTTCGCCCGAAATTACGGTCAGTGGCACCGGGTATCGTCACGCCCCATGCCCGAGGTGTGGCCCGGCGACCCCTACCCACTCGGCGCCACATGGGATGGCGTCGGCACCAACTTCTCCGTGTTCTCGTCGGTTGCCCGGCGCGTCGAGCTGTGCCTCTTCGAGCCGAGCCCGGGTAGGAGCAAGAAGCTCAAGGAGACCCGCCTGGCCCTCCCGGAGGTCGACGGGTACTGCTGGCACGGCTACGTCTACGGCATCGGCCCGGGAACCCGCTACGGCTTCCGGGTGGACGGCCCCTATGAACCCGAACACGGCATCCGCAGCAACCCTCAGAAGCTCCTCCTCGACCCCTACGCCAAGGCAGTAGACGGCGCCGTCAAGTGGAACAAGGCCGTCTACGCCTACGACCTGAGCAGCGGCGACGACCGGACCCGTAACGACGACGACTCGGCGCCATACATGCCCAAGTCGATCATTGCCGACAGCCACTTCGACTGGGGCCACGATCGCCCACCGCGCACCCAGTGGCACAAGACGGTCATCTATGAAACCCATGTCAAGGGGCTGACGGCGACCCATCCGGCGGTGCCGCCCGAGCTCCAGGGCACCTACGCCGGAGTCGCCCACCCAGCGATCATCGAATACCTCACCAAGCTCGGGGTGACGGCGGTGGAGCTGATGCCGATCCACCAGTTCGTCGACGATCACCGGCTGATCGACATGAAGCTCCACAACTACTGGGGGTACAACTCGATCTGCTTCATGGCCCCGCACAACGGCTACGCCTCCCGACCCGGACCCGAGGTCGTCAACGAGTTCAAGGCCATGGTCCGCACCCTGCACGACGCGGGCCTCGAAGTGATCCTCGACGTGGTCTACAACCACACCGCCGAAGGCAACCACCTGGGTCCGACCCTGTCGTTCCGAGGGCTGGACAACGCCCGCTACTACCGGTTGAGCCCCGACAACCCCCGCTTCTACTGGGACACGACCGGCACCGGCAACACCCTCAACATGCGCGAGCCGCACGTGCTGCAGCTGATCATGGACTCGCTGCGGTACTGGGTGCTGGAGATGCATGTAGACGGGTTTCGCTTCGACCTGGCCGCCACCTTGGCCCGGCAGTTCTTCGAGGTGGATCGGCTGTCGACGTTCTTCGACCTGATCCAGCAGGACCCCGTGATAAGCCAGGTCAAGCTGATCGCCGAGCCATGGGACGTGGGCGAGGGCGGCTATCAGGTCGGCAACTTCCCCGCTCTCTGGTCGGAATGGAATGGCCAGTACCGAGACTCGATGCGCGACTACTGGCGGGAAAACGAAGGCGACCTGGGCGAGTTGGCCGAGCGCCTCACCGGCAGCTCCGATCTGTACGAGTTCACCGGGCGGCGCCCCTCGGCCAGCATCAACTTCATCACCGCCCACGACGGCTTCCCCCTGGCCGACCTGGTGTCCTACAACGACAAGCACAATGAAGCCAACGGCGAGGGCAACCGGGACGGCACCGACGACAACCGCTCGTGGAACTGCGGCGTCGAAGGCCCGACCGACGACCCCGCAATCAACGAGCTGCGCCAGCGCCAGGTCCGCAACTTCCTGGCCACGCTGCTGCTCAGCCAGGGCGTGCCCATGCTCCTCGGAGGTGACGAGCTGGGCCGCACCCAAGAGGGCAACAACAACGCCTACTGCCAGGACAACCGCGTCTCCTGGTACGACTGGGCCCGCTCGAACACCGATCTGTGGGAGTTCACCCGCAACCTGATCGCCCTGCGCCGGGCCCACCCCGTGTTCTCCCGTCGGCGGTTCTTCCAGGGCCGGCCGGTGCGCGGGCGCGGGCGCGACGGGCTCAAGGACATCGCCTGGTTCAAGCCCGATGGCGAGGAGATGGGCGACGCCGACTGGGACACCGGCTACGCCCGCAGCCTCGGCGTGTTCTTCAACGGCCAGGCCATTCCCGACGTCGACCGCCACGGCCAGCCGGTACGCGACGACTCGTTCTACCTGCTCTTCAACGCCTGGGACCGGCCCCTCGACTTCGTCCTGCCGGCGGAGATGGCCAGCCGTGCCTGGGACGTCGCCCTCGACACCGGCGGCCCACGGTCAAATGACGCCTACACCGCAGGCGACAAGGTCCCGCTCATGGGCCGCCATTTGGTGCTGCTCCACTCGCGCTAGCAGGTCTGGGGAAAAGGGAGCGCTCGCCGATACCAGCGGGTCGTGACGCTCGGGCACGGCGCGCCTCCGGCCGACCGCGTGGCGGCACTCGTCCGGCAACGAAAAGGACCGAGCCCGCGTCGCCGGGCGCTCACCGGAACCCATGCAGAACCGTGCCGCGGCAGCCGCCACGTCCGTAGCCTCGCGACTGTGCGACCGTTTCGATTCGGCTACCAACTGCGGGCCGCCGACCCGGGCGAGCTTCGCCGGCAGGCCCAGTCGGCCGAGGAGGCGGGCTTCGACGTCCTGTGCACCTTCGACCACCTGGGCCAGAACTTCTCGGCGCTGGCACCCCTGCTCGCCGCCGCGGCGTGGACGGCGCGCATCCGGCTCTGCCCGTTGGTGCTCAACAACGACTTCCATCATCCGGCCCTGCTCGCTCAGGAACTCGCCACCATGGACCAGCTCTCGGGAGGCCGGTTGGAGGTCGGCATCGGCGCCGGGCACTCCTTCACCGAATACGCCGCAGCCGGGATCGACTTCGACCCGCCGGCGGTGCGCAAGGCCCGCATGGCCGAAGCGGTGGAGATCCTGCGACGGCTGCTGGACGGGGAGACAGTCACCCATGTCGGTGAGCACTACCGGCTGGAGGAGGTGTCGATCCTGCCGGCGGCACAGCGCCACGTTCCGATCCTGGTCGGCGTCAACGGCCGGACGGCCCTCGCCCATGCCAGCCGCCACGCCGACGCAATTGGGTTGACGATGTTGGGCCGAACCCTGGCTGACGGCCAACGCCACGAGGTCCGCTGGTCCCTCCAACGCCTCGATGACACGCTGGACTGGATCAAGAGCCAGGCCGGGGCCCGTTGGGGAGCCGGCGACCTGGAGCTGAACGCCCTGGTGCAGGCAGTCGTGATCACCGACGATCGCCGGTCCGCCGCCGAGGCGCTGGCTGCCGAGGTCGAGGGACTCACGGTCGCCGACGCCCTCGCCACGCCGTTTGTGGCACTGGGAACGACCGACGAGATCGCCCAGCACCTCCTGGCCTGTCGGCAGCGCTGGGGCATCTCGTATTACGTCGTCCGAGAGATCGACGCGTTCGCACCGGTGATGGAGATCCTGCGGCGATCGGATAGGCGCTCCGGGCGTTGCTGAGCCTGCGCCGGTAACCGCATCGTCCCAGTCAGCGGCGCTCCCTGCGCCCCCGATCGATCCGGTGTGGCGACAGGCGGGGATTTTCCCCAGACCGTCCTGCTGCCGAAGCGACGGGCGCCGCGATTTGCGAGGCCGTCCGTGGGTAGATCTCAGTCATGGCACGAGCGATCTGGTCTGGCGCGATCAGTTTTGGTTTGGTGAATGTCCCGGTCAAGGCGTATACCGCGGTGCGGGATCACCGCGTCCATTTCAACCAGGTGGAAAAGGGGACCGGAGCTCGAATTCGCTACGAAAAGGTGTCGGAGAAAACGGGGAAGGAGGTCGACAAGGACGACATCCAACTCGGTTATCAGCTCGATCGGGGCCGCTCGGTAATCGTCGACCCGGACGAACTCGAAGAACTGCGACCCCGCAGCACGCGCACAATTGATGTCGACGATTTCGTCAACCTCGACGATATTGACCCCATCTATTATGACCACACGTATTGGTTGGCGCCCGACGGTGAGTCGGCCCAGCGCGCCTACCGGCTGTTGTTGCAGGCGATGGACCAGTCGAACCGGGTGGGCATCGGCGCCGTCGTGATGCGGAACAAGCAGTATCTGGCGGCCATTCGCCCATTGGATGGGGCGCTCGCCATGTCGACGATGCGTTTCTCAGACGAGGTGGTGCCCCAAGCCGATATCGACCAGTTGTCGGTGGGCGGCAAGGCCAAACCCGAGGCCAAGGAGCTCAAGCTGGCCAGCCAGATCATTGATTCGTTGGCCACGGACTGGGACCCCACCCGCTATCACGACACCTATACCGAGGAACTCCTCGACCTGATCGAGCGCCGGGCCGAAGGCGACGAGGTCACCGTCGACGATTCGCCGCCGCCGTCGCAGGCAAAGGTCGTGGATCTGATGGAGGCGCTGCAAGCCAGCCTCGACGCCGCCAAGAAATCGGGCTCGTCTGCTGCGAAGGCATCGCCCAAGAAGGCCACGGCGTCGAAGAAATCCCCGGCTCGGAAAAAGGCGGCGGGGTCGAGGAAGTCATCCTCGAGTCGCAAAAGCGCCTGATAGGAACTGTCCTTCGCCGGCGGTGTTCGTCCTGCGACTCTCGGCTCTCGATCCGCTCGGAGGAGGCGCCGCGCCAGCCAGCGGCGGCGGCGCCTCCCGTGCGGTCCATACGTCGGAAGCGGCTGGGACTAGGCCGCGGCAATCGTCGTGTCGGTCGACTGCGCCTCGACTGGCGTAGCGGCGGACGGCACGTTGTCGACCTGGATCTGGCGCGGCTTCGCCTTCTCGGCCACGGGGATCGTGATCGTGAGCACGCCGTTCTCGTAGGACGCCTTGATGTGCTCGGTGTCCAAGCTCTCGCCGAGGAACAGCTGGCGGGTGAAGTTGCCATATCGCCGCTCGGTCACGATCACCTCGTCCACCTCGCCCTGCGCCGCGGTCCGCTGCGCTCGCACGGTGAGCACGTTCTTCTCGACCGACAAATCGACCGAGTCGGCATCGGCTCCGGGCAGGTCGAATTGCACCACGAACTCGTGCCCCCGTCGGTAGGCGTCCATCGCCAGTATCGAAGTTGGGAGGCTGCGGTTCTGCAGCTCGGTCAACCGATCAAGCTCACGGAATGGATCGAAACGCATCAACATCGTGTACTTCCTCCTTCTTGACACTTCAGTATCTGATAGTCAGTATGACACATGACAGAATAGTTGACAAGAGATGACTTAGCTTTACTCAGTCACCAAGGGCCGGGTACTTGGCCTGCGCCGACGCAGCCAGCCCCACCCATGAGCCCCTCGGCCGACCGCCTTCGTCCCGCACCAAGCTGCGCCGGGCCTGCTTGACCGTCGCCGGGCGCGCCAACCGGAACGACAAGGAGGGCCCAATCACTGCCGGTAGCGTGCCGGGCCATGGATGCTTGGACGTTCCTCGGGCTGGAGCCGACCGACGATGCGCTCCTGTGGCGACTCCCGGTGACGCCGGGCGTCTCGACGCCGGGGCGATTCCTGTTCGGTGGCTGCGGCCTTGCAGCAGGCGTCGCCGCCATGGAGCATGCCAGCGACCGCCCGGCGATCTGGGCGACGGCGCAATACCTCTCGTATGCCCCGACCGACAGCGTGGTCGACTTCGCCGTCAACCTGGCCGTGGTCGGCCATCAGACGACCCAGGCCCGGGCCATCGGCCGCGTCGATGGCAAGGAGATCCTGGCGGTCAACGCCGCGCTCGGGCGGCGCCACCTCGACGTCAGCGGCATGTGGGTCCGCCCACCCGACGTGCCCGGCCCAGTCGAGTCCACCTCTCGCACCATCCCGCCGGAGTTCAGTGGCACGGTTCTCGAGCGGGTGGAGGTCCGCCTGGCAATGGGCCGGCAGTTCGAGGATCTGGACGGCACCGTGGGAGACGGGCGCTGCGCGTTCTGGGCGCGACTTCCCGGCCTGGTCGAACCCAGCTCGGCGTGGCTGTCGGTCCTGGGTGACTATGTCCCTTCCGGAGTGGCCCAGGCCCTCGGGCGGCCGTCCATCGGGAACAGCCTGGACAACACCATCCGCGTGGTGCAGCTCGTGCCTTCGGAATGGATTCTCTGCGACATCCACCTCTTGGCTATCGCCAACGGCTTCGGCCACGGCCGGGCGTATCTGTGGTCCGAGGACGGAATCCTCCTTGGCGTGGCCAGCCAATCGGTCATTGTCCGGTTGGGCCGGCCACGAGTCCCGTCCCCACCGGAGGCGGTGGCGGACGCAGCCGGCCCGGACGCGTAGCGTCGCTCCCCGTGACCGGTCGCCTCTATTTTCGACAACTCCTGTCAGGTCGTGACTTCGCCGTCGGCGATCCCGTGGCGACCCAGATGATCAACTTCGTGTACCTCGTCGGGGATCGTGACACCGGCGAGGCAGTGGTCGTAGACCCGGCGTATTGCATCGATGACCTGCTCGAGGTGCTGGACACCGATGGCATGCACCTGACGGGCGCGCTGGCCACGCACTACCACCCCGACCATGTCGGCGGCTCCTTCGTCGGTCACGACATCGAGGGCGTGGCGGCGCTGCTCGAACGCCGGCCCGTCAAGATCCACGTGAACGCGGCCGAAGCCGAATGGGTCCGGCGCACGACCGGCATATCGGCCGACGACCTGGAACCCCACGCCAGCGGCGACATCATCGAGGTCGGCGACATCCGGATCGAACTGCTGCACACGCCCGGGCACACGCCCGGAAGCCAATGCTTCCTGGTCGACGGGATGCTGGTGTCCGGTGACACCCTCTTCCTCGAAGGGTGTGGCCGGACGGATCTCCCCGGTTCCGACACCGAGGCCATGTACGAAAGCCTGCAGCGCCTGGCGTCCCTGCCTGACAACACCACGCTCTTCCCAGGCCACCGCTACTCGCCGCCGGCGTCGGCGACGATGGGCCACGTCAAGAACCTCAACTTCGTGTTCAAACCCAAGACCAAGCAACAGTGGCTCCAAATGTTCGGGGCCGCGTGACCGCGGTGACGACCGGCGAACCGTCGCTCGAACCGCACCCGCCCCTTCCGCCGCTCGAGCCGCCATCGCCCATTCCGTCGGCGTCGCCTCTCGACCGGACCTTTCTCACCGGCCTGCCCGATGTCACGACACTGATTCTGATCCGCCATGGCAAGCAGCAGTTCCCCCACCGCGAGAACCCGACGGCAGCCGATTGGGTCGACCCGCCGTTGTCGGAAACCGGCCTCCGCCAGGCGCAGGCAGTCGGCCGCGCCCTCGCCGCCGAAACCATCGACGCCGTCTACTCCAGCCCCCTGGAACGGGCCCTCGTCACGGCCCAGGAAGTGGCTCGGCACCACGGACTACAGCCAATCGTGGTTGCCGACCTCCGTGAAGTCGAACTGTTCCGCGGCCTCCCCGACGGCGCCGCGCTTACTGACCTGATCGGTCTCGACCAGCTGCGCCGTTTGCAGGAACGCTTCATTACCGAGCGCAGTTGGGACATCTACCCCTACAGCGAGTCAAGCGTCGAGTTCCGGGCCCGGATCATTCCCGCGATCGACGAGATCGTCGCCCGCCACCCTGGGCAACGGGTCGCCTTGGCCTGCCACAGCGGGGTGACCAATGGCTATCTGGCCCACGTGCTCGGGCTGAGCCAGGACATGTTCTTCCGGCCGGCCCACGCCTCGATCCACCGGGTGTTGGCCGGCGACGGTCGCCGGGTCGTGCACAGCCTCAATGAGATCCACCATCTGTCGGCGGTCGATCCGGCCCTGGTGACGGTGTAACCCCCGCAGCATCGCCCGGCACCGATCCACCCGCCGCACCCGCACCAGCCCCGCCCGCACCAGCCCCGCCCGCACCCGCCGCCGCCAGCTTGTCGATGATGTCCTGGGTCACCTTTTCGACTGGCTGCTCGCCGTCCACCGAGATCAACAGGCCCCGTTGCCGGAAGTAGTCCGCCAGCGGCCGCGTCTGCGCCTCGAACACCTCGATACGGTGGCGAATCGTCTCCTCGTTGTCGTCACTTCGCGACTCGGTCCCCGACCGGGCCATGAGCCGGCGCAGCAGCTCCTCGGCGCTCACGTCCAGATAGACAGCCCCGTTGATCGTGATGCCCCGGTCCCGCGCCAGGGCATCGGCCTCCTCCGCTTGCGCCAAATTGCGGGGATACCCGTCCAACAAGAACCCGCCCTTGGGATCGGCCTCGGAAACTCGCTCGACCACCATCTCGCGTATCAACTCGTCGGGAACAAGATCGCCTCTGTCGAGGTACGTCTTCGCCTCCAAGCCGAGCGGCGTGGCGTCCGCCACCTCCCGACGCAACATGTCGCCCGTCGAGATGTGCTCGATCCCGTAGTACTGCGAGAGCCGCTTCGCCTGGGTCCCCTTCCCCGCTCCCGGTGGAGCCAGCAGCAGCAGTCGCACCGCGACATCCTGCCATTGACGCCACCCCGGCCGTGGGCCGGCCACCATGTAGCCTCGACGCCCATGGCTGGACAGCTCCGGTCGAAACTGGTCGATGTCACCAACGAGGTCGGGGGCAAGGCGCTCCAGCGTATGGAGGGCTGGGTCCTGCGCTACTCCGAGGTCGACACGACCCCCTTCCTGTCCCAGGACGGCTTTCCGTGGATCAAGCAGCTGGAGGACGGCTTCGACCTGATCCGGGCCGAGCTGGACGCAGTCCTCGAGTACCGAGACGAGTTGCCCAACTTCCAGGACATCTCGACCGACCAGCTCGCCCTCACCCACGACGACAAGTGGAAGACGTACTTCTTCTTCGGCTACGGGTTCAAGTCCGACACCAACTGTGCCCGCTGCCCCGAGACGACCAAGCTGCTCGAGCAGATCCCCGATCTCACGACGGCGTTCTTCTCCATCCTCTCCCCCCACAAGAAGATCCCGCCCCACCGCGGCCCCTGGCGCGGTGTTCTCCGGTATCACCTGGCCCTCAAGATCCCCGAACCGGCCGATCGGTGCGGCATCAGCGTGGGCGACGAGGTCGCCCACTGGGTCGAGGGCAAGAGCCTGCTGTTCGATGACGGCTACGAGCATTACGCCTGGAACGACACTGACGACTTCCGCGTGGTGCTGTTCATGGACGTCCTGCGACCGCTGCGCGGCGTGGGCGGCTGGGCCAACAAGGCCCTGATCAAGGCCATCGCCTTCTCCCCGTTCGTCCGTGACGGCAAGGCCCGCCACCTCGATTGGGAGAAGCGCTTCGAGGCGATGCGCAACCGCTGACGCACGCGCTGCACCCGGCCGGGCGGGCGTGACAATTGTCACACTATCCCTGGCGCGCCGCGCGGCCGTCCCTTACCCTTGGTTCTCGTGGCTGAAGCCTGGACCCATGCGGACAGCGCGCCCGTTGCGGCGGTCGACCTGTTCGACAAGTGCGACTCACCCCGCCTGCTCGAGTACCGGGCGGCCGAGCAGATGGGGCTCCTCCCCTACTACCGGGAGATGGCCAGCCAGTCGGGTCCGGTCGTCATGCACGAGGACAAACCAGTCATCATGCTGGGCTCCAACAACTATCTGGGCCTCACCGGTGACGATCGGGTCAAGCAGGCGGCGATCGACGCCATCGACCGCTACGGAACGGGCTGCACCGGCAGCCGGCTGATGAACGGCACCCTCCAGTTGCACCGTGAGCTCGAGGACGCCTTGCGCGACTGGTTGCAAGTCGAGGCCTGCCTGGTGTTCTCGACCGGCTACATGGTCAACCTGGGGTTGATCGCGACCCTGGTCGAAGCCAACGACGCCGTCTTCCTCGACTCGGCCGCCCACGCCAGCCTGATCGACGGCGCCCGCATGTCGGTCGGCACCATGCGCTCGTTCCGCCACAACCTGCCCTCGAGCCTGCGCCACCGGCTTCGCACCTGGCACGACAAGCGCGACCACCCCGGTGCGGCGCTCGTCGCCGTCGACGGGATCTACTCGATGGAGGGCGACGTCGCCCCGGTTGCCGAGTTCGCGGCCGTCTGCGCCGAGTTCGGGGCCCGCTTCCTCGTCGACGAGGCCCATGCCCTCGGTGTCCTCGGGCCCGACGGTCGGGGCACCGCCGCGGCCGCGGGCGTCACCCCCGATCTCGTGATGGGCACCTTCTCCAAGTCGCTGGCGTCCTGCGGCGGATTCCTCGCGGGCCCCAAACCGGTGATCGATTACCTCCGCATCGCCTGCCGGGTCATGCTCTTCACCGCCGCCGGTGTTCCCGCCGCCCTCGGCGCCGCCCTGGCCGCGGTGCGCATCGCCCAATCCGATGGCGACCGCCGGGGCCTGGTCCTGGAGCGGGCCCGCCAGCTCCACGCCGGCCTGTCCGAACTCGGCTACCAGGTCGGCGCCGTGCCCCAAGGCCCGATCATCCCGGTGCACATCGGCGAGGACTGGGACGCCGGCCGCACCTGGCGCAACCTCCTCGACCACGGGGTGTACACCAACTGCGCCGTGCCTCCGGCCGTCGCGC
>JAUTXM010000430.1 GCA_030838025.1 Acidimicrobiaceae bacterium | reverse complement strand
CCGCGACGGTGGCCGTGGACCCCCCCGACGCCGCTGTGGGGCCCAGGGCTGACCCGGACACCGACCCGGAGCCCGACGCTCCCCGTGTCGATGCGAAAGTCGAATCGCCCCCGGATGCCGCTGCCGCCGATGCACTCGCCGAGCTTGGGCCCGAGCTTGGGCCCGACCCCGAGCCCGAGCCCGAGCCCGACCCCGAGCCCGACCCCGACCCCGAGCCCGACCCCGAGCCCGACCCCGAGCCCGAGCCCGACGCCGAGCCCGCGGCCGACCCCGCGCCCGACCACGGCGACACACAGGTCGGCGCCGCCGACGAGATTGATGTAGGCGGCGTCGATGTCCATGCGGGCGCCGTTGGAGACGGTGAGCGAGCGCCCGGCTGACCGCATCGAACTCCGGGGCATCCGCGCCCTCGGGGTGCATGGCGTGTTGCCCGAGGAACAACAACGGGCCCAGCCCTTCACCATCGATCTCGACCTCACGGTCGATCTCCGGGCGGCGGGCGCCAGCGACGACCTGTCCGACACCATCCACTACGGAGACGTCGCCGACGCCGTGGTGACGGAGGTGGCGGGCCCGTCGGCCGCCCTCCTCGAACGGCTGGCAGAACGCATCGCCACCCGCGTCCTCACCATCGCCGGAAGTCGAGCGACGTCGGTCACCGTTACCGTGCACAAGCTGCGCCCTCCAGTAGCGGCCGACATGGTCTCGGCCGGCGTGCGCGTGACCCGCCCGTAACCCCTCGACGGCTTTTGATGACCTGCCGTGCCGTGGTGGATACTTCGCTCAAAGAAAAGGTGAACATGACCGTACGGGCCTTCTTGGGGCTGGGCTCAAATCTTGGCGATCGATGGCAGCACCTCCGCACGGCCACCGCCAACCTTCCCGACCTGATCCGGATCTCGCCTGTCTACGAGACCGACCCGATCGGGCCGCCCGGACAGGGCCCCTACCTCAACTGCGTCGTAGAACTTTCGACCGACCGTTCGCCGCGCCAGCTGTTGGCCACGGCGAAGGCAGCCGAGGAAGCCGCGGGCCGGGTCCGCACCGTCCGTTGGGGGCCTCGCACCCTCGATGTCGACGTGCTGATTGTGGGCGACGAGTTCGTGAATGACGCCGACTTGACGGTTCCCCATCCCCGCCTCTGGGACCGGCCCTTCGTCATCATCCCCCTCGCCGACCTGGCGCCTGATCTGGTCGGGGACCGACGGCCCGACCCGGAGGCATCCGGTGTCCGCTGGGCCGGTATCCTCTAGGCCGCACGAACGGCACCCACCTCCAGTGGGGCCGGAACGTCAGAGAGGTGGAGCGTTGCCGAGGAATCGCAGGGGGCCTCGAGCCGGCGTGGTTCCTGGCACATGACACTCACCGTCCTCGACCGGCGCGACGCCTTTCGCAAGGCGCTCGACGCCGAACGGGCGTCCGGTCGCCGCATCGGCCTGGTCCCGACCATGGGATCGCTCCACGCCGGTCACACCTCGCTGATGCAACGTGCGGCGTCGGAGTGCGATGTCGTGGTGGCCACCGTGTTTGTGAACCCGCTCCAGTTCGGGCCGACGGAGGACCTGTCGACCTACCCGCGCGACCCCGATGGCGATCGGGCCAAGGCCGAGGCCGCGGGCGTGGCCTACCTGTTCGCGCCCCCCCAGGGCGAGATGTTCCCCGACGAGCCGGCCACCGTGGTCAGCGTGGCATCGCTGACCGACGTCCTCGAAGGGGCGATCCGCCCCGGCCACTTCCAGGGCGTGGCCACGATCGTGACCAAGCTGCTGTCGCTCGCCGGAGCGTGCCGGGCCTACTTCGGCGAGAAGGACTACCAGCAGCTGGCGGTCGTTCGCCGCCTGACCGCCGACCTGTCCTTGCCCGCCGAGATCGTCGGCTGTCCGACGGTGCGGGCGTCCGACGGTCTCGCCTTGTCGAGCCGCAACGCCTACCTGACCCCTGGGGAACGGGCCGTCGCCCCCACCCTCTACCGGGCCCTCCAGCGCGCCGCCGCGGCGGCGACGGGCACAAGCGATGCCGACGAGCTTCGCGCCATCATGTCCGCCACGGTTGCCGCCCAGCCCGCCCTCCAACTCCAGTACGCCGAGGTGGCCGACGCCGCCGACCTGTCCCCCCTCACGACCCTGGACCGCGACGCCCGCCTCCTCATCGCCGCCCGCCTCGGCCGCACCCGGCTGATCGACAATTTGGCCGTGCCCCGGTGACGACCGTTGCGCCCCTCGACCTGCTGATCTGCGGAAGTGGTGTCGCCGGCCTCTCCGCCGCCATCCGGGCCGCGGCCAGCCCCGTCAACCAAGGCATGCGCGTCGGCGTTCTCTCCAAGGCGGAGTTGGTCCAGACCGCGACCCGCTGGGCCCAAGGCGGCGTGGCCGCGGTCCTTGACGGCGACGAGGACTCGACCGATCTCCACATGGCCGACACACTGCGAGCCGGCGCCGGCCTCTGCGACCGCGACGCCGTCCGGGTCCTGGTCGAGGAAGGTCCGGGCCGGGTCAACGAGCTCATCGCCCTCGGGGCGGTGTTCGACCGCGACGACGGTGGCACGTTGCTCTTGGCCCGTGAGGGCGGTCACTCCATGGCTCGCGTCGTGCACGCCGGGGGCGCGGCGACCGGTGCCGAGATCGAACGGGCCCTGGTCGATGCCGTCCGGCGCACCGCGGCCGCGGTGCTCGAAGGCTGGTTCGCCCTCGAGTTGATCGTGGAGGGCGGCCGCTGCCGGGGCGTCCGGGCCCTGGCGCCCGACGGAACCGTCAACGAGATCCGGGCCGAGCACACGCTGCTGGCCACGGGCGGGGCGGGCCAGTTGTTCGGCGTGACCACCAACCCCAGCCAGTCGACCGGCGACGGCCTGGCCATGGCGCTGCTGGGCGGGGTGGCGGTCGCCGACGTCGAGTTCATGCAGTTCCACCCCACGGCGCTGCACCACCCGGCCATGCCCCGCCCCCTGCTGTCCGAGGCCCTGCGCGGTCACGGCGCCCTCATCCGCGACGCCGCCGGCGACCGCTTCATCGACGAGCTCCTGCCCCGTGACCTGGTGAGCCGGGCCATGACCGCCCGCATTCTCGAACAGGGGGTCGAACACCTCTGGCTCGATGCCACCGGCCTCGACTCCTTCGACGACCGCTTCCCGACCATCGCCGCCAGCGTGCGCGCCGCCGGGCTCGACCCGACCACCGAGTGGCTCCCGATCGCCCCGGCCGCCCCTTCCCTGTCGGGCGGCATCGTTCCCGACCTCGACGGCGCCACCGCCCTGCCCGGCCTCTGGGCCGGCGGCGAGGTGGCCTGCACCGGCGTCCACGGCGCCAATCGCCTGGCCTCGAACTCCCTGCTCGAAGGCATGGTCTGGGCCCCCCGGGTGGTCGAAGCGATCGAGCGGGGAAAAAGGGGGCCGGACGCCACTGGAGCGATGCGTCCCCTCCAGCGGGGCGCGCCGAGCCCCGGCGTCATCTGGGCCAGCCCCCTCAACGGGGATCGGCCGTCCTTCGGCGCAAGCGGGCACCCAACCGCCGACCACACCCAGCTCCGTGACCAGTTGCA
>JAUTXM010000425.1 GCA_030838025.1 Acidimicrobiaceae bacterium | reverse complement strand
CCGGGCACGACATCGATCCAGGGGCTTCCTTGGTCGACTACGCGCGCCGCCCGAGCCAAGAGTGATAAGCGATAGGACGAGACAATAGGAAGGTGCCCATGACGGACCCGACGCGCCCCCTGAGCCGTCCGGCCAGCGGGAAGGAACAGGCACTGGTCGGCACCGTCGCTCTGGGGACGGGCGCTTCGAGCGGCATCGGAGCCGCCACGGCAGCGGCGCTGGCCGCCCACGGCGCCGCGGTGGCACTTGCGGCCCGGCGCAAGGACCGTCTCGAAGAGGTCGCGGCCGGTATTCGCAACGGCGGCGGAACCGTGCTGGTCGTGGAATGCGACGTCACCGACGCCCGCCAGGCCACCGACGCGGTCGAGCGAACGGTTGCCGATCTCGGTCGCCTCGACACGCTGATCAACAACGCCGGCGTCATGTTGCTCGGACCCGCCGCCGAAGCGCCACTGCCGGAATGGCAAGAGATGGTCGAACTCAACATCCTGGGGCTGCTCTATTGTGCCCACGCCGCCCTGCCCCACCTGCTGCGCGCCGCAGCCGAAGGTCCCCGTCACGTGTCCGACATGGTCAACATCAGCTCGGTGGCCGGCCGGGTGGCGCGCAGCGGCAGCGGCGTCTACAACCTGACCAAGCACGGGGTCGGCGCCTTTAGCGAATCCCTCCGGCAGGAGTTTGCCCGACGCTACCTTCGCGTTTCTTTGATCGAGCCCGGGGCCACCGCCACCGAGCTGGTCGGGCACAATCGGCCAGAGGTGCTCGAGGGCCTCCGATCCCAGTTCGGCCAGGCCATGGACGCAGAGGACATCGCCGACGCCGTCTCCTACGTCGTCACCCGGCCGAGGCATGTGGCGGTGAACGAGATTCTCATCCGCCCCACCGAGCAGGAGCGCTAGCGCCGCGGTCCCACCCCTGGATGCGTCGTCCCACGAGCACGCGGTTGGGTCGCGGGTGAGCCTGGTCCGTCGCGGCCGTGGCGAAAAGCGATGCTGATGCGAGGACCGGCGGCTGCCACCTTGGGAACGCTGTGCTGCCAATCCCGCTGCGTGCGCCCGCCGGTCACGAGCAGGTCGCCGCCGCCGAGCACGAAGCGCCGGCTCGGGCCCCCTCCCCTCGGGCGCAGCAGGAATGGCCGGGCGTCTCCCAACGATACGAGGGCCACCACGGGTTCGGCGATCTCTCGGGCGATCCGGTCGCCATGCCACGCCACGCTGTCCCGGCCATCGCGGTACAGGTTGAACCCGGCGCTGTCGAAGCTCACGCCGTAGTGGGCCGACAGAACAGCTCGCATCTGCTCGACCACCGCGGGTTCGAGCAACCGATCCCCAGCCGCTGACCAGGACGAGGTCAGGCGGGGTTCGACCACCTCACGGTCGAACATTCGTCGGGTCCGTTGACCCCACGGGCGCAGCTCGGCCAGCCTGGCAAAGACCGCGTCCGCGCCCCGCACCCAGCCCGGGGCGTAGTCGACCCACGAGACGGCGTCGAGATGATGCCGAGCCAGCGACGACAACCCGACGTCGATCTCGGCCGCGTTGGGGCCATCAAAGAGCGATGGCTGCCAGATCAGCGACGGGTCGGACACGGCGGATGGACAAGGTACCGATTCGTCGGCCGTTACCACACCTCCAATGATAGCGAACGGACGTTCGGTATCGGCTCGGCTACGTGGGTTCGGTGTGGCGAGCCGCGAATTGCGCCGCCCGGTCGAGCCTCGTGGTTCGTTCCTGGCCGTTGGGGTGAGGGCGACCGCGCGCAGGAAGTAGTGGCGTGCGTTCTCGTGATGTCCGGCCCGGCAGGTGAGATCCCCCGCGACCGCGGGGAGAAGGTGGTACTGGCGCATGGCGGGCACGTCGAACAGTGGGAGGACCACATCGAGTCTCGCTCGGGCCCGAATGCTCGACCGACGGCGACGGCACCGTTCCACCACGGGCGAGGGGTTGATCCGTGCCAGCCCGCCATAGACGGCGGCAATGCGTGGCCAGTCGGTGTCGGCCGCGGTCCTGGCTCGGACGTGGCAGGCCGCGATCTCGGCTTGCAGGGCGTACGGTCCGGCCGGGCCGTGTCGCTGGTCGATCCGATCGATGACCGCGAGTCCTCGACGGATCAGCAGCTGGTCCCAACGCGTTCGGTCCTGATCCATCAGGAGCACCGGCGCTCCGTGTGGGCCGCCGCGGGCGACGAGGCACCGGATGAGCCGGTGTTCCCCCGCCGCCGTCAGGGCGGTGACCATGGCACAGAATGGGTGACTCCCCGGTCCTCCGGGCCCGTCTTGTAGCACCGTCCCGATAGAAGCCGGTGACCGGATCGCTTCCGCATAGTGCCGGTTGACCGGCCGGGGCTACGAAGACGCGGGCCGGGTCCGCTTCGACGTGACGAGCATGAGGATGCCGGCCAGCAGCAGGAGTCCGGCGCCGATGAAGCACGCGAAGGCCGCCTGGGCGAGTCGGTCGGAGATCACACTGAACCCGTAGCCGGTCAGCAGCAAGCCGCGGGTCGCCTCTCCGGCCAAGAGGTCGTCGGCTTTGCGGGTCGCGTCGCTGGCGTCTTTCACGAGCGCGAGCGTCGCCGCATCGTTCGGGTTCGCCTTGACAGCGGCGTCGACCTTCGCGCGCGCGAGGTACCCGTTGTAATGGCTCTGGAAGTACGTCTTGCCGCCATCGATCAGAGTGAGGTCGATGCCGATCTGGTACTTGGCATAACACTCTGCCTGCTTGCCCGTGGTCAAGGGCTTGCCGGCATTGGCGACCAAACACGGCACCTGCTGCTGTGCCGGCAGGAGGTTGGCCACCGGCGTAAAGGTGATGCCATGCTCCGCGAGCTGCTCGTGGAGGTAGTTGCGGGAAAAATCAGACTGGTTCTTCAACACCAAGCCAAGGACCAGCACCAAGACAGCCAATACCCACGCACCGATAGCAATGCCTGGCTTCTTCACAGTTTCGCCCCTCTCCTGGCCTCGATCGGCGCGCCCCTCGCGTCCAACCAAAAGTAGTTGCGAAGGATAACTGATTTTGCTGAAGAGAACGGAGGGGCGAGTTCAACCCCAAGTACAGCTGCCTCGTGTTCAGGCACGTGTGTGGCGGCTCGTGGGATGTGCGCTGGGCGCGGCCGGTGGGCGACTCCCCGCCTACGTGGATCCTCAAACCCGATGGCGCCACCCCGATGGCCTCCAACGAGATCGCATGTCTTCAACTCGCCCGGACTGTGGGACTGAACGTCCCGGACGCGGAACTAATAACAATCGACGGCGCGCCGAACGCTTGCCGTCCGCCGCTATGACCGCACACAGGGACTGGCACGCATTCACCAGGAGGACGGCTGCCAGGCAACAGGCTCGGCCGCCGGTGGAAATACGAATATGAGGGCCGCCCCAGTCTGACGAGCTTCGCCAACGTGTTGCGAGATTTCGGCACCGTCGACGATCTACCCGAGCTTCTTCGAAGGGTGACCCTCAACGTCGTAATTGGCAACG
>JAUTXM010000402.1 GCA_030838025.1 Acidimicrobiaceae bacterium | reverse complement strand
GAAGATTTCGACGCCGAGGGGCGGACCGGCGATGGCGCGGACGGCGGCCACGACCGAAGGTCTCCCAACGCGGCCAGAACGTCGCCGGCATGCCGGGCCGGTCCCACACCCTCGTGCAGCAGCTGGTTGGTTCCTACCGACGCCGGGCTGTTGACGGGGCCGGGTACCGCCAGGACCTCGATACCACGATCGGCAGCCGCGGCCACCGTGAGCATCGACCCGCCGGCAGCATGGGACTCGACGACGACCACGACGCGAGCAAGCGCCGCGATCATCCTATTGCGGGCCGGGAATCGCCAGGACTGCGCCGGTTGGCCGGGCGCCGCCTCAGACAATACCGCTCCCGCCGCGGCCACTCGGACCCAGAGCTCGCTGTGGCGGCGCGGGTAGGGCCGATCCACGGCGCTGGCGGCCACGCCAAGTGGACCTGCGCCTTCGACGGCCGTAAGGGCGCCGCTGTGTGCTGCGCCGTCGATGCCGAGTGCCAATCCCGAGACTATGCACACCCCGCACCCGGCCAGGTCGTGCCCCAGCTCCGCGGCGACGGCCCTCCCGTATCCGCTGCATTGCCGAGTGCCGACAATGGCGACGCGCGGCCCCGCCAGCACCGGGTCGAGGTCGCCTTTCCAGAACAGGACGCCTGGCGGCTCAGGGTCGTCGACGAAGACAGCCGGAAATCCGACTCCGTTGAAGTAGGCCACCTGGATCTTCGCCGCTCGGATCTCATCCCATCGACGGCCGACGTCCTTCCTTCCTGCCACCTCGGCCCACGTGGCCCTGGGGCCGCCCTGCCGTGACCCGGGGCTCGGCGCAGGTCGCCGGACATCGCCAGTCAGTACTCGCCGCCACACCACTTCGGGAGGGTCTTCGCGAAACAGGGCCACCAGCCGCACCGGGCCGATTCCGGGCAGACCGGCGAGGGCAGCGGCGTACGCCTCAGGCGGAAGGGCGGACGCGCCAGTCACGCCGGAACCGCCAGTCACGCCGGAACCGCCGCAGCCGAGAAGGGATCGCTCCGGAGAATCAATGCTCCGCACACGTCCTGCTCGTCGATGGGGCCTGCTCGCCCCCCCAGATCCGCAAGGGTGCGAGCCACCCGCCGCACTCGATGCAACCCACGGGCGCTCAAGCGACCTTGGCGGAGCCGGGCTTCGAGCACTGTGCGAGCGCCCGCGGTAAGCGGAGCGATCTCGTCGAGCGCAGGAGCCGGAAGTTCAGCATTGCACCGGATGCCTCGCGCGACGGCCATTCGGCGCGCCGCTGCGACCCTCTCCGCCACCACCGCTGTCGATTCCTCCGCCATTGTGTTGCCAGGCAGACCGGGCAGCAGCTGTGCGATCTCGGGTCGATCGACGGTGACTCGAAGATCGAAGCGATCCAGCAACGGCCCGGATATTCGGGCCGAGTAACGAAGTCGGGCATGATCGCCGCACCGGCAACTGCTCGGCGTCAGACCATCACCACACGGACACGGATTCATGGCCGCCACAAGGAGAAACCGGGCGGGAAAGGTCACGCTGGCCCGGGCCCGGCACACCCGGATGGCTCCCTCCTCGAGTGGTTGTCTCAAGGTGTCGAGGACAGCGGCAGGGAATTCTGCCAGTTCGTCGAGAAAGAGGACGCCGAAGTTGGCGCAGGAGATCTCGCCTGGTCGCATGGTGGCGGTCCCGCCGCCCACCAGCGACACCGCCGAAGCTCCGTGATGTGGGGCACGAAAGGGCGGGCGCCGTAGCACGCCGGAATCGGGAAGTGGGAGGCCCGCGGCTGAATGGATTCGCGTCGTGGAGATCGCCTCATCGGGAGTCAATGCGGGCAACAGTCCGGGAAGTCGCCGGGCCAGCATGGACTTGCCGGCACCTGGTGGGCCTACCAACAACAGGTGGTGTCCACCAGCCGCCGAGACCTCAAGTGCGCTTCGCCCAAGTGCCTGCCCGCGGACGTCGGCCAGGTCCGGTTCGACCTCAAGCGCACATTCGCTTGGCGTTGGAGGACTGGTCCAGCGCCGCCGACCCTGTAGGGAGTCGGTCAGTTGACGCAGATTTGCCGCGGTTCGCACCTCATGGCGTCCGAGCGCAGCCGCTTCGGTATAGCAAGCCGGGGGGACGACGACGATCGGTTCACGAACAGCATCGACCATGGCCAGCACGCCAGGTATGGGCCGGATCGAGCCGTCGAGTCCCAGCTCGCCCATGAACGCCATCCCCTCGATGTCGTAGGAATGGAGCACATCGGCCGCGACAAGCAGTGCCACGGCGACGGGAAGATCGAGCCCGGCGCCAGACTTCCGCATTCCCGTTGGCGCCAGGTTGACGGTAACTCTGCGACTCTCCCAGCGCTGACCGCTCGACAGCAACGCGGCTCGCACGCGATCCCTTGCTTCTCGGCAGGACGCATCGGGCAATCCGACGACGGTGAAGCCGGGAAGACCGTTCGAGATGTGTACCTCAACAGTGATGGGCCAGCCGTCAACGCCGAGCAGCGTTGCGGATGGGACGGTCGCGAGCACCGGATCCTCCTCATGGTTGCAATGAAGGAGGGCCGAGGTTGCGACGCTGGCCGCTCGAAGCGTTACGGGGAACCCTACCGAAGGCGTGTGACGATGAAGCGCTTTTCAATTGATTCCAGTACAAGACCTACTCAACAACAGCGACCCGTTCATTGCCACCACATTGACCAAGGGCAGACAGTTGCTCGGCGTGGCGCACCTCGGCCCCCAACCCACGGCACACCAACGCAGCGCGCTGCAATACTCTATCCCTCCTGTGCCGCCCACGGCTGCCCCGAGCCCGCGGACCACCTGCAATTCGACCACCGCCACGACTGGTCCCAGACGCACGTCACCGTTTCGATTGGCTTGATGCCCTCTGCCGTCACGACCACGCCAAGAAGACTCGCTACGGCTGGTCACTCATCGAGGGCAGCGGCAAGAGACCGTTCGTCTTCCCCGCTGATCCCCGTCATCCCCGCTTCAAGCCGCCGGCGGGCGGGCCACCACGACCGCTCGAACAAATCGCGAGGACATCGCCCTGGTGGTCCGCACAGCGAGTGGCAGGCGGCGGAGAGTTCAGCGACCCTGGAAAGTGGGGTTTCGCTTCTCGAGGAACGCAGACAGAGCTTCGGCGGTGTCAGCGGTCGAGAAGTTGATGGTCTGGCATCGGCCCTCGTCATCGAGTGCTTGGGCCATCGACACCTCGAAGGACTGGTTCAGGAGGCTCTTGGTCATGGACAGAGCGATGGGTGGTCCAGCGGCAAGTTGTCGAGCCCAGGCATCCACGAAGTCGTCGAGTTCGACTGCAGGGACGACCCGATTGACCAGCCCCAGGTCGAGTGCTTCCTGGGCCGAGATGATCTCCGCCAAGAGGGCGAGCTCTTTCGCCCGGTGGAGACCGACCAGGCGGGGAAGGAGCCACGACCCGCCAAAGTCGATGGAGAGGCCGCGTCGGGCGAAGATCTCCGAAAACCGGGCCTCATCCGAGGCGACGATCAGGTCGCATCCGAAGGCCAGGTTGCACCCCGCACCTGCCGCCACGCCGTTGACCTTGGCGATGGTCGGCTTAGGCAGGCGGTGCAGGGTCAGGGCGACGTCGCCGACGAGGCGCATGAGGGCAAGGGGGTGACCTGTGGAGCCCACCGACGTGAGGTCTGCGCCGGAGCAGAAGGCGCCGCCAGCGCCGGTGACTATGACGACACGATCCCCTTGGTTTCGGGTGATCTCACCGAAGCAGGCCTGGAGTTCGTGCCACATGACGGCATTGGCCGCGTTCTTCTTGTCCGGACGGTTCATGGTCACGGTGACCACGCCGTCAGCCCGGTCGACGAGGATGGTCTCCACCCAGGCAACAGTAGGTCGGAACCGTGAGGTGGAGCGGTACCCTCCTGCGGTGGGATTGAACCCGTTCCGCCCGCAAAAACGACGCCAATCCGACTACGTCATGGTGGCGGTGGCGGTGGCCGTCGTGGCGGGAATGCTGCTATGGGCGCTGATCCCACGCTGACGGGCCCGGCGGAGATACGCCGAGTTCACCCCTTTCAGGCGCGCAAGACCTACATCTGCCCTGGCTGCCAGCAACACATCCCGCCCCGAATGGGACACGTGGTGGTCGTGCCGACCGGCGCGCCCGAGCTGCGCCGGCACTGGCACCACGCGTGCTGGGAGCACCGGGACCGGCGACGCCCGGGGCGAGGGTGACCGCAACTTGAGAACTTAGGTCGCCTGCGCTCGGACCAACGCCTGATCCAGGTCCCACCACAGGTCGTCGGGATGCTCCAGCCCCACCGAGAGGCGCAGTAGGGCTGGGGGCAGGTGCGACTCGCCGCTCCAACGGGCTCGCCGCTCGATTAGCGATTCGACACCACCGAGACTGGTCCCGGGCGTGATGAGCTGCACCGACTGGCATACCGCTTCGGCCACCTCGGCGCCGCCACTCACTTCGAACGCCAACATGGTGCCAAATCCCCGCATCTGGCGAGCCGCCAACTTGTGGCCGGGGTGATCAGGCAGGCCGGGGTAGCGGACCCCGCTCACGCCCGCGCGCGCCATCAGCCGCTCGGCGAGGTCGGCGGCACTGGCCTGCGACCGCTCGAGTCGCACCGCCAATGTCCGCAGGCCGCGCAGCGCCAGGAACGTTTCCATGGGCCCGGGGACGGCACCATGGAGTGAACGGCGCGTCCTGAGCTGCTCAATCAGCTCAGGAGACCGGGTGACGGCTGCGCCGAGAACCACGTCGGAGTGACCCGAGATGAGCTTGGTCACGCTATGGACCACCACGTCGGCGCCCATCTCGAGCGGCGATTGAAGCAGCGGGGAGGCGAAGGTGTTGTCCACCGCCACGGTCAGGCCGAGTCCGTGCGCGCCATCGATCAGCGCCGGCAGGTCCGCAATGGCGAGCAGCGGATTGGTGGGCGACTCGAGCCACAGCATTCCTCCGGACGACCGGCGGTTGGGGGCCGAAGCCACCTCCTCGCACATCGCGAGCGTTGCGTCGGTGTCGGCGACGTCGGCCGATCGGACCGCCAAACGTCCTCGCTCGGCCGCGTCCGCCAGGAAGCGGCGGGTCCCGTTGTACGCGTCACCGGCGGCCACCACCCAGCCCCCGACGGCAACCGTTTCCAGGACGGCCGCAATCGCAGCCATCCCTGACCCGAAGACCAGCGCCGTGCCCCCTTCCAACCCCCCGAGCGCCACCTCGAACGCATCCCAAGTGCTGTTGTCATCGCGTCCGTAGGTCTGCGCCCCGCCGGCGCGAAATGTGGCCGAGAGTTCCACCGCGGCATTGACTGGTGCACCGGGCGCCTCAGGGCGACCGAGGTGTACGGCGAGGGTCGACGGGTCCAGCGACGTCCGGCGGTCGTCGCCGTGGGTCAAAACGCGCCCTCGATGATCTCCAGCTCACCGGCGAGTATGGCCGCAACGTCGAATCGGATCTCCCGGGGGCGCATGGGGGCGTCCTCCTCGATCCAGCGGGCCGCCAGTCGCCGGATGCGCGCCCGCTTCTGCCGGGTTACCGCCTCGGCCGGTATGCCGTACGTGTCGGTCGTTCGGGACTTCACTTCGCAGAACACGAACGTCCGGCCCTGGCGCAGGATCAGGTCCAACTCCCCCAGCCGGCAACGCCAGTTGCGCGCCACGATCTCATAGCCGTGGGATTCGTACCAGGCGGCAGCGGCAGCCTCGCCGGACGTCCCAAGCGAGCGCCGGTCGGCGTCGCGGGTGGTAATGGCTACATCTCCTTCTCGGGGAGCTCCTCGACGTTGACGTCCTTGAACGTCACCACCCGCACCGACGAGACGAAACGAGCCGGCCGGTACATGTCCCACACCCACGCGTCCCCGAGCGTGATTTCGAAGTACGTGCGCCCGGCTTCGCCTTTGGCTTCCATGGTGACGTCGTTCGCCAAGTAGAAGCGGCGCTCAGTCTCCACCACGTACCGGAACATGGGCAGAACGGCGCGGTACTCCTGGTACAGCTGCAACTCGATCTCGGTCTCGTACCGCTCGAGATCCTCGGCACTCACGGAGACACCGCCTCGGCGTGTCCCGTTGGCCCGCTCACCTGGCCGCCGTCACGTTCGTGCCTGCGGTACCGCACGCCGGTCGTCATGAGCACATGCTACGACGTCCGCAGCCCACTTCCATGGCTGTACGGATACAGGTCAAAGGAACGAGGCGCGGGTGAGCGGCCAGACCCGCCAGATGGGGCGGCCCACGACAGTCGAGCGATCGTGGGCCGGAGCACAGGGCCGTCACTGGATCTGGAGCGGTTGTCACCCATGACCCACAGATGCCCGGCCGGCACCACGAGCGGTCCAAGTCACTCGTCGCCGCCCCGGCGGGCAGGTATGGCTCGGCAAGTGTTCGTCCGCCGATGTACACCCGCCCGGGGCGGCCCTCGACGGGCCCGCGGGCGCACAGCCGGGGCGGACTCCACCGGCCAGACAGCCGGGGCGGACATGACTGGACTGGCTGGACTGGCTGGACTGGCTGGACCGGGCGGGTGGGATCCCGGCCGGAAACCTCGGGCTGAGACCCAGCCGAAAAATCCGCAAAAACCCGTTCCGACGTCCGGGGACCCGACCCGATCCGGATCTGGCCCAGGTCGCTTCCCCTGTTAGCGGATGGAGCGCTTCTCTTTGATCTTGGCGGCCTTACCGGTCCGATCCCGGAGGTAGTAGAGCTTGGCCCGACGGACGTCACCCCTGGTCATGACCTCGATGGTCGCGATGACCGGAGAATGCACCGGAAACGTCCGCTCGACGCCCACCCCAAAGCTGAGCTTGCGGACGGTGAAGGTCTCCCGGACGCCGGAACCGGAGCGCCGGATCACCGCACCCTGGAAGATCTGGACGCGCTCGCGAGTGCCTTCGACCACACGGACATGCACCTTCAGGGTGTCGCCGGGGGCGAAATCGGGCACGTCGTCGCGCAAGCTGGCGCGGTCTACGAGATCAGTGGGGTTCATGGCGCGGCTCCTCGCGGCGAGAACAAGCGGGGGAGGTTCACGATAGAGGATTCGGGGGCGCTTCCACGACATCAGGCCCCGCAACCTCGTCGCCCAGGCCGAATTCCGCCAGCAAGGCCACCTCGGATTCCGCCAGGCCGCCCCTCGCCGCCAGCAGGTCGGGCCGGCGGTCCCGGGTCCGGGCCAGGGCCTGCGCCCGGCGCCAACGGGCGATGCGGCCATGGTCCCCCGACCGCAACACCTCCGGCACCGTCCAGCTCCGAAAGTCGGCAGGCCGGGTGTACTGGGGGTACTCGAGCAGGCCGTCGGCGAAGGTTTCCTCCTCGGCCGAGCCGATGTTGCCCATGACGCCTGGCACCAAACGGGCGACCGCCTCCACAACGGCGAGGGCTGCCACCTCACCGCCGGCGAGTACGAAGTCACCGACGCTCAGTTCCCCGTCGACCAGGTGATCGGCGATGCGCTGATCCACGCCCTCGTAGCGCCCGCACAACAGCGAGAAGCCCTCCGACTGGGCCAAGGCGCCAGCCAGCGCCTGGTCGAAGCGCCGCCCGGCCGGGCTCAATAGGTAGAGGGGACGCACCGGGCAAGCCGCCTCCACCGCCTTGAACACCGGTTCGGGTGCCAGGACCATCCCCGGACCGCCCCCGAAGGTGCTGTCGTCCACCGACCGGTGGGGGTCGGACGCGAGGGAACGAAGGTCCTGCACCCGGAGGTCCAACAGCCCCGCGGCACGGGCCTTTCCGATCAGGCTGGCATCGAGCCATGGCTCCACCAGCGCCGGAAAGATCGTGAAGACGTCAATCCTCATCGGGCCCCACGACCTCAGAGATCGAGCAGGCCCGGTGGGATGTCCACCGTCACACGATCGCCTTGATGGTCGGTCACGAAGCGCAAGGGGATCAGCCCACCGTCTTCCAGGACGAGCAGGTCACTGGCCGGATTCGCCTCGACGGCGTCGACTCGGCCCAGCATCTCACCCGTCGCCGCCACCACGACCGCCCCGATGAGCTCGTGGGTCCACAGCGCGTCCGGATCGTGCAGCGGCGGAGCGCGCAGGACCGTACCGCGCAAGACGTCGGCGCCGTCGCGGTCGCGCACGCCGTCGAACGACACGATCCAGCGCCCATCGCCGGTGGCCTCGAACGGGCGTGCGTGGCGCACCAGTAGGGTCCCAGTCGGGGTGTGCAGCGTCGAGCCCGTCGCCAGGCGTTCCGGCCGGTTGGTGACCAGCGCCACCACGACCTCGCCCCGCAAGCCATGGGGCTTGGTGATGCGGCCTACCTCAAGTAGGACCGGGCCGGCCATTTTCCCAGACCTACCAGACCCGCTAATCGACGATGTCGACGCCGACCTCGATGCCCTCCCGGGCACCCGCCGCCCGTACGACCGCCCGGATCGCCTGGGCCACGCGGCCCCGCCGGCCGATCACCTTGCCCATGTCGTCGGGAGCCACCCGCAGCGACAGCCGCACGTCGCCGCGCCGTCCGTCTTCCATCTCGATCACGACCTGATCGGGCTCGTCGACGATGCTGCTGGCCACGAACTGCAACACGTCGCGGGCCATGGCGCCGCGTACCTTGTCGTCGGCTTCCCCAACCGCCTCAGTCGACATTTGGCTTCGCGACTGCAGATTCGAGGGCGCCCGACTCCTTCAGCAGCTTGGCCACCCGTTCGGTCGGCTGGGCGCCGTCGGCCAGCCATTTGGCGGCCTTCTCGGCGTCGATCAGGATGACTGAGGGGTCGGCCCGGGGCTGGTAGGTGCCCAAGATCTCGATGAACCGGCCGTCGCGAGGCGAGCGACTGTCGGCCGCCACGATTCGGTAGGTCGGTTGCTTCTTCTTGCCCATGCGCATCAGACGCAGCTTTACGGCCATGACTACCGCTTCCTCTTCTTTTTCTTATTGAGGTGCCGGCCCATTCCGGGCATCCCACTGAACTGTTTCATCAACTTCTGCATTTCTTTGAACTGCTTGAGCAGCAGGTTCACTTCGGACACGGTCGCACCGCTTCCGTTGGCAATCCGCTGACGTCTCGAGCCATTGATGAGCGCAGGATCGCGGCGCTCAGCGAGGGTCATCGAGTGAATGATCGCTTCGACCCGACCGAGCTCGTTGTCGCTGATATTCGCGTTCTTGAGCTCTTTCGGGATCCCCGGGAGCATACCGACGATCCCCGACAGTGGCCCCATCTTCTTGACTTCCTGCATCTGCTCCAGGAAATCCTCCAGTGTAAAGGCGCCTTCTTGCAGCTTGACGGCCGCCTTGGCCGCGACGTCGTGGTCGTAGGTCTGCTCGGCACGCTCGATGAGGGTGAGCACGTCGCCCATGCCGAGGATCCGCCCGGCCATCCGGTCGGGATAGAAGGACTCGAAGTCCGCCAGGCGCTCACCGGTCGACGCGAATGCGATGGGCCGGCCGACGACTTCCTTCACCGACAGGGCGGCGCCGCCTCGTGCGTCACCGTCGAGTTTGGTCAGGATGACGCCGTCGAGATTCAGGGTCTGGTGGAACGCCTCGGCGACGTTGACCGCGTCCTGGCCGGTCATGGCATCGATCACGAGGAAGGTGAAGTGGGGCTCCACGGATTCGGAGATCCGCCGGACCTCCTCCATCAGCTCCTCGTCGATGGCCAGACGACCGGCCGTGTCGACGATCAGCACGTCCTTGCCGAGGCGCCGAGCTTCCTCGAGCCCCGCCTTGGCGACGGTCACGGGGTCGGACGCCTCGCTGAAGACCGGCACCCCCACCTGGCCGCCGAGCACCCGCAACTGCTCGACCGCGGCCGGGCGCTGGAGGTCGGCACCGACGAGGAGGGGGTTGCGACCCTGCTGCTTGAACCAGCGGGCCAGTTTCCCCGCTGCGGTCGTCTTGCCCGACCCCTGGAGTCCGGCGAGGAGCACGACCGTCGGCGGCCGTGAGGCGTAGGTGATCTTGAGGGGCTCGCCTCCGAGGATGGTGACCAGTTCCTCGTGGACGAATTTGATGACTTGTTGGCCGGGCGTCAGGCTCTTGGAGAGCTCGGCTCCGGTCGCCTTTTCCTTGATCCTGGCGATGAAACCGCGGACCACCTTGATGTTGACGTCCGCCTGCAGCAGGGCCAGTCGGATCTCCCGGAGGATCTCATCGACGTCGGCCTCGCTCAGCCGTCCGCGGCTGCGGAGGTGGGAAAAAATGACGTCGAAACGGTCCGAGAGCGATGAAAACATGGCAGCTTGCGAGAGTACCGGATGGCGGGCGGGTCTCCCGCCGACGCCACCCGCGCCGCCTGGGGGCGTCGCCCGGGGCCGATGGTCGTCAGCCGCATCCCGGTGGCGGTCAGCCGAAGATGGCCTCGACGAACTCCTCGGCGTTGAACTCGATCAGGTCCTCCGGAGCCTCGCCCAGGCCGACCAGTTTGATCGGTATGCCGAGCTCGGTTTGGATGGCGAGCGCGATTCCACCCTTGGCGGTCCCGTCGAGCTTCGTGAGCACCACGCCGGTCACGCCGACCGCGGAAGCGAACTCCTTGGCCTGGACCAAGCCGTTCTGCCCGGTGGTGGCATCGATGACGAGCAGCACCTCGTTCAGCGTCCCGGGCGGTCGTTCGGCGACCCGACGGACCTTCTTCAGCTCCTCCATCAGGTTGATCTTGGTGTGCAGCCGTCCGGCAGTGTCGGCCAGAACCAGGTCGGTGTTTCGGGCCGCGCCCCGCTGCTTGGCGTCGAATACGACGGCTCCCGGGTCACCGCCTTCGGCCCCCCGCACCAGGTCGGCCCCAACCCGCTTGGCCCACAGCTGCAACTGGTCGGCCGCCGCAGCCCGGAACGTGTCGCCCGCCGCCATGATCACCGACCGGCCTTCGTTGGCCGCCTGCAGGCCCAGCTTGCCAATTGTCGTCGTCTTGCCGACGCCGTTGACCCCGACGAACAACCACACGTTGAGCGCGCCGGGCTCGAATGCCAGTTCCCGGTTGCCCGCCAGGCGCGCCACCAGATCGGCCTTCAGGGCGTCGACCAGGCCCTCTGAGTCGGAGATGCTCTCGGCCTTGACCTTGGCCCGCAAGTCGTCGAGCAGGGCCGTGGTGGTCTCCATGCCGACATCGGCGAGGATCAAGGCCTCCTCCAGGTCGTCCCAGGTCTCGTCGGTGATCTTGTCCCGGGCGCGGACGGAGCCGAGATAGCCGGAAAAAAGGGTCCTGGCCTTGCCGAGCCGCTCGCGAAAGGAAGGCTTGACCCGCGTCGGGGCCTCGGGAGCTGCCTCCGGCTCAGGTTGGGAAACCTCCTCGGGGATTGCCTCGGCTTCCGCCAAGGCGCGCTCGATTTCGGCGACCTGCTCGGGCGTCAGCTCGCGCTCGGGGGCCTCTGGGGTGGGCGCCGTGGCCGAATCGGCCGGGGCGACCGCGGGGCGCGACGGCGGGGGCTCCAACTCCGGACCCCGGCGGCGGCGCGTCAGGGTGACGGCGGTCGCCGAAGCCAGGACGACGACGAAGAGTGCGATGAGCAGTACGAGGGTCATAGGTCGCCGCGAAGCCTACCGGGGAGGGTGTGACGGGAATCCGGGGGAATGGTGCTCAGGCGCTGGCGGTGATGCGCTCGCTCACCACGACCGAGGATCCCCCCGGCTGCATGGTCACGCCGTAGAGCCAGTCCGCGGCTTCCATGGTGCGTTTCTGATGACTGACAACGAGCAGCTGGGCCTCCTGGCGGAACTCCCGGAGCAAATCGAGGAAGCGCAGCAGGTTGACATCGTCGAGCGCCGCCTCCACCTCGTCCATGAGATAGAACGGCGAGGGGCGGCTACGGAAGACCGCGAACAGCAGTGCCAACGCGGTGAGGCTGCGCTCTCCTCCCGAGAGCAGCGACAAACGCCTGACGTTCTTGCCCGAGGGCCGCGCCTCCACCTCTATGCCGGTTTCCAGCAGGTGGTCGGGATCGGTGAGCCGCAACCGGCCCTGGCCACCGGGGAAGAGCGTGGTGAACAAACGCTCGAAGTTGTCCGCCACGTCGGCGTAGGCGGCCCGGAACACATCGACGATCTCCGCATCCACCGCCCGGATGACCTTGCCGAGCTCGCGCCGGGCCGACCGCACATCCTCCAGCTGACCTTCGAGGAAGCTTTGCCTTTCCTGGAGGGCGGCGAACTCCTCCAACGCCAGCGGGTTGATCGGACCCATCAGCCGGATCTCCCGTTCGAGGTCCCGGGCCCGTCCGGCCGGGCTGGATCCCGCAGGGAGCTCCGGGCACGAGGCGCCGCGGGTGGCCTCGATCTCGCAGTCGAGTTCCCGGCGAACGGTCTCGATCAGGGCCTCCAGCCGTACCTGGGCTTCGGTTTCGTCGAGCTGGACGCGCGAGATCCGCTCCCGAAGTTCCGAGAGGTGCCGCTCCGTGGCGCTGCGCTCGCGGCGCAGCTCGTCGAGTTTGGCGGTCACGGCATGTACCGCGAGCGATTCACGGCCGCGCGCCTCGCGGAGGTAGGACACGAGGGCGTCGAGCTGCTCGATTCGGGTCGCCACGAGCGACGCCAAACGTCCCGCGATGACGGCAGTGCGCTCGTGCTGTTCCCGCCGGGCGGCGACGTGTTGGCGTTGCTCGGAGTCGTGCCGGAGCCGGCTCTCGATTTCGGCCAGCCGGCGCGACAGAAGTGCCCGGCGCTGCTCGAGACCCGCCGCCTGCACCTCGATCTCGCGGCGAAGCGCCGCCAAGGCCGCCGACCGGTCCACCAACCGGGTGCGCTTGACGCGCTCGGCGACGGCCCGTTCCGCGGTGGCGGTGGCGAACTCCTCCAACCGGGGCAGGAGCTGCTGGAGTTCGCCAATCCGTTGGGTTTCGCGCTCCAACCGAGCCGCCAGATCGACCCGTTGAGCGAGGAGCGCGGCCTGCTCGGATTGCGCGTCGCGCCGTTGTGCCTCGGCCCGTCGGACCGAGTCCCCCCGGGCGCTGCGGCGCGCCGCGAGCGCGTCCTTCCGTCGCAAGCATTCGGCTTCGTGAACGGCGGCGGCGCGAAGCGCATCCCGAGCGGCGTCAACCTCGGCCCCGGTCCTCGCGGTGGCATCGGCGGCGTGTGCCGCCCGGCGGGATGCTTCGTCGACCGCGGCCCGGGTGGCCCCGCTCGTTCCCGCCCCGGTCCGCCAGCCCCGTGAGCTGAACCGATCGCCGGCGCGGGTAACGACGACCAGGTCGGGCGCCGCGATCGCCACGTCGAGCGCCTGGTGCCAATCGCCGTCGACCACGACCGCGGCGGCCAGTAGGTGTTCGAGCAGGTAGTCGACGGAAGGCAAGCGTGATCGGACGTGGGCCCGCACCGAGCCAAGAGGCAGGCCGCGGGCCCTATCGGCGGCGCTCGCCCTGACACCAGTCGCCCGGGCGGCGCTCGGCTCGGCTGGGCTTGGGTGCAAGGGCAGCACGGCTCCCGGGGCGTCGAGAGCCCGGAGATGAGTCAAGCTGCGGCGGGCGGCGTCGACGCCGTCGACGAGGATTGCCGCGACAGCTTCACCGGCCGCGGCCTCGAACGCCGGCCCCCAGCCGTCGTCCACCTCGACCAGCTCCAGCAGCGTCCCCACGACGCCGTCGACATTGCTTAGACGCTCCACCCCGGCTCGGGCCCGGGTCTCGTCCAGGCTCAGGGCCAGCGCCTCGGCGCGAGCCGACCACAGGTGGTACTCGCTCTCGGCGTTCTGGCGAGCCGCCTCGGCTGCCGCCAGGGTTTGTTCCGCCACCGTCCGAGCCCGCGACCCGACCTCGAGGTCGGCCGCCAGGGCTTCGTCACCCGCAACGTCGGCCGCTTCCTCCGCGGTCAGCTGTGCGAACTCCTCGTCGACTCGCGCCAAGCGAACGTCCAGAGCACGGCATCGGCCGTCGAGGCGCTGGAGCTCTCCCTGGCTGCTCTCGAATCCCCGCCTCAGGGCGGCCAGCTCCGCCCGCACCTCACCCGGGCCCGCGCCCTCAGACGCGGACATCGGTCCGGGGCGGGCCCAGTCCAAGGCCCGGGTCTCGGCGTCGACCTCAGCCTCGGCTCGCACCAGTTCCTCGACCTGGGGCATCAGCGACGCCACCTCGACCTCGGTCGACGCCAGCTCCTCGGTTACGAGCGCGGCCTCGGATTCGAGGGTGGCAATGACGTCCTGGTCGAGCGAAGCCAGCCGCTCGCGCTCCGATGCCCGTTGTCGCTCGGCAATGAGGGCCGCCAGCCCGCGAGCCGTGGCACCGAGGCGCTCCGCACGGGAGAGCGCATCGGCTAGATCCAACCCGTCGGCCTGCTGGCGCATGGCCGACAGTTCGCTCTCTGACTGGGCGACCGCGTCATCCAGCTTCCGGAGGTCGAAACGGCACTGCTCCTCCGTCCGGCCCAGGTCGATCCGGGCGGCGCCTGCGGTTGCCAGCCGCGTCTCGACAACCGCCAGCTCGCGGCCCGACAGGTGCCGGCGGATCTGGCGCAGCTCGTCGGCCAGGTCGTCGTGGCGACGGGCCGCGTCCGCCTGACGTTCGAGGGGGCGGAGTTGGCGCCGTACCTCTCGCAAGAGATCCTGAAGCCGAAGGAGACTGCCCTCGGTTGCCTCCAACCGGCGCTCGGCGCGCTCCTTTCGCTTGCGGTATTTGAGGATCCCCGCCGCCTCCTCGATGATCAGGCGACGGTCCTCGGGGCGTGCGTTCAGGACCGCATCGAGCTGGCCCTGCGAGACGATGACGTGCTGCTGGCGGCCCACGCCAGTGTCGGAAAGAAGCTCCTGGACGTCGAGCAACCGGCACGGGGCGCCGTTGATTGCGTATTCGCTATCACCTGAACGAAACAGCGTGCGTGTGACCGTGACCTCCGAAAACCCGATCGGCAGCAGGCCGGCTTGGTTGTCGATGGTCAAGGACACTTCCGCCCGACCGAGCGCCGGTCGCTTCGGCGTCCCCGCGAAGATGACGTCTTCCATCTTGCTGGACCGCACCGTCCGAGGGCTCTGGGCGCCGAGCACCCATGCCACGGCATCGACGATGTTGGATTTGCCGCTGCCGTTGGGTCCGACGACGACGGTCACCCCAGGCTCGAAGTCCAAGGTGGTCGTGTCGGCGAAGGACTTGAAACCCTTCAGGGTGAGTGACTTCAAGAACACGGTGGGGGCCAACCTAGCGGCCGAGCCGAGCGCATCTGTGCGACCCTCAGGACGAAACGCCGGGCCCTTCGACCTCTCGGCGCGTCAGGCCTGGCAGCGGGGGCACAGGAACGTCGAACGTCCCCCGGTCTTGATCCTGACGATGGTTTGACGGCACCGCCGGCAGGGCCCGCCCTCCCGGCCGTACACCTGGTGGCGGCTTTGGAAGTCGCCGATGTTGCCGAACACGTCGCGGTACTGCTCGTCGGCCAACGATGAGCCCCGGTGGCCGATGGCGGAGGTCAAGGTGCCCGTCATGGCGCGGTACAGCCGCCGTACCTCGGCGGGAGTCAGGCTCTGCGAGGTGCGGTCGTACCGCAAGCGGGCTGCGAACAGGATCTCGTCGGCGTAGAGATTTCCGATCCCAGCCAGGAATCGTTGGTCCATGAGCAGGGGTTTCAGCTTCGAGCGCCGGACCTGCAGTCGTTTCGCCAGGTCGGCCCATCCCTTGAGGTCGAGGAGCGGGTCGGCGCCCAGATGTGCCAGTTCTTTGAGGTCAGCGCCGGTGACGAAGAATTCGCCGAAGGTTCGTGGGTCGACGAAGCGCAGCTGTCGTTCGCCGTCGAAGGTCAGCACCACGTGGGTGTGGGCCACCATCGGGTCCCCCGGCGTTGCCAGAAGGAGTTGCCCGCTCATTCCCAGGTGGACGACCAGCCACCCACCGCGGTCCAGTGGAAAGAGCAGGTATTTGCCCCTCCTGGCCACCGACTCGACGGTGGCGCCGACGAGGGCGCGGCCGAACTCGGCCGCATCGCCGTGACGGCGAATCGACCTCGAACACCACGCGTCCACCCGCTCGATACGCCGGGCGGACAGATCCCGGTCGAGGTCGCGTCGGATGGTCTCGACTTCAGGAAGCTCAGGCACCCCGCCCGGCCTCTTCCGAGGCATGCTCGAGGGCTCGTTCGGCCAGCAGCTCCTTCGTCAGGCGCTCCCAGGCCACTCGCGCCGCTGCCTGCTCCGCCTGCTTCTTCGACCGGCCGTGGCCGCTTCCGAAAATGGTGCCTCGTACCAGCACCAAGGCGTCGAACATCTTGGCGTGGTCGGGGCCCTCGTCGCTCACCTGGTAGTGCGGCAGTTCGTCGAGTTGCCGGGCGCACAGCTCCTGCAACCGGGTCTTGTAGTCCTGTCCCCCCGGACCGGCCGCGGCCTCGACCATTCGCTCCCCGAGCAGGCGCATCACCAGATTGGAGGCGGCCTTCCAGCCCCGGTCGAGGTAGATGGCCCCGATCAGCGCTTCCATGGCGTCGGCCAAGATCGACGGCTTCTCCCGGCCCCCGGACTGACCCTCGCCCTTGCCGAGCAGGATGGCGTCGCCGATGTCCAGCTCCGCGGCCAGCTCCGCGAGGACTGCCGAGTTGACTACCGATGCCCGGACCTTGGCCAGCTCCCCCTCGGGAAGGGCGGGATAGGTGAGGAACAGGTGGTCGGTGACGACCAAGCCGAGCACGGCATCGCCCAAGAACTCAAGACGTTCGTTGGATGGCGCCCCCGCGGTCTCGGCGCACCAGGAGCGGTGCGACAGCGCTCGCAGGAGTAGCTCGGCGTCGTCGACATCCCACTCCAGGCGCCCGGCCAGGGCGGCTCGCTCGGCCGCCCGCTCCGCGGCGTCGACCAGCGGTCGCCCAACCGCCGACCCCGAAGCCCCAGTTGCCACGCCCGACAACCCACCAACCCCCGACGACCCCACAACACCCGGCGACGCCACAACACCCGACGACCCCACAACACCCGACGGCCCAACCGGCGATACCCC
>JAUTXM010000399.1 GCA_030838025.1 Acidimicrobiaceae bacterium | reverse complement strand
GCTCGAACGAGCGCCACACCACCGCGACCTGCTCCTTGTGCTCGAACTGCGCCAACGCCGCCTCGAAGCGGCGCTTGCCGATGTAGCACCAGGGACAGACCACGTCAGACCAGATTTCTACCTTCATGCCCGCGTACAACAATGCCCGACGCCGGCTTCATCCCGCGGCAGTGCGGCGGTCAGCCCCGGACGAGGTACTGGGCGGCGACCCGCCCGGCGACGAACGTTCGCCTCGCGAACTCCGTGACCTGCTCCTCGGAGAAGGGGCGGCACGAGAAGACATCCCAGTAGGCCGACCGCCGGTGGGGGGACAGATGCCCGACGACACTGGAGGTCTCGATGAGCTGCACGACGGAGAATCCCTCGGTATCGATGTCCTCCGATCCGAACCAGCAGATGATGCAGTCGCCGTACCGGCGCATCTTGAGCACGTCGTCGCACAACGCTTCCACGAACTGCCGCAGGCGGGCCTGGTCGGAGAGGATCGCCTCGTCGCAATCGAACAGGTCGAGCAAGAGTTCCCACCCGAACGGACCGGCCATCAGACTCTGAAGCCTCAGGTGGTGGGCGGAGCCGTGATCGCGGTCGTGCTGGGCACCGTCGTGGGCGGCGCTGTCACGATCGTGGTGGGCGCCACGGTCGTCGTCGGCTGCAGGCTGCTGGTCGTCGTCGGACGGGTGGACGGCCTGGTCGAGGGGAGCACCCTCGTCGTCGTGGTGGTCGCACTGGGAATGATCAGCGTCACCGTGCTGTCGCGATCGACCCGCGCCCCGGCGATCGGAATCTGTTCGACCACGACGTTCGGGGCACCCGGCCGGGGTTGTTCCGTGACCTGCGATTTGAGATGGGCCTGGCTCAATGCGGTCATGGCATCGGTGACGTTGGACCCGACCACCGGCGGCACGGTCGTCGTTGCCTTGCTGCCGCCACCGCCACCGGAATTGAGAAGGACAAGCACGACGACAACCAGGACGACGAGCGCCACTACTCCGAGGACAACGAAGCGCCGGCGCCGGTAGACATCCGGTGGCGTCGCCATGGGCCCTCGCCGGCCGCCGCTCCCGGCACCAGCGCCGGCCCACGAACGGGGGCCCCTGGAACCAGCGGCACCTCCGGAACCAACCCCGGCCTCGCGGCCACGCCGGCCCCGACCAAGGGCAGCCGCGGCCCCGAGGCCAGCCCCAGCCGCAGCCGCAGCGCCAGCCCCAGACCGAGACCCAGACCCGGCGCCAGCCGTACCACCGCCGCCAGCCCCACCACCGGCGCCAGCCCCGCCACCGGCGCCAGCCCCGCCACCGGCGCCAGCCCCACCACCGCCGACTCCCGCCAAAGCGGCTGCCGCTCCGCCTGCACCTGCCGCAAGTCCCGCGCCCGCACCCGCACCCGGGCCCGCTGCCAGACCACCACCGCCTGCCGGCCGACCTGCGGCGGGGAAGATCTGGGTTTCCGCTGGAGGCATGAACGCCACGGTTGGTTCGCCGCCCGCGGGAGCCTGACCGAGGGCGAGAAGCTCGGACCGGAACTCCCCCGCGGAGCGCTGGCGGCGGTCTGGGTCAAGCGACATGGCCCGCGCCACGATGTCGTCGAGCTGGGCCGAAACGGCGGGGTTCACCGCGGAGGGCGGAGGTGGGACCTCATGCTGCTGCTTGTAGGCAATCGCGAGCGGGTTGTCGCCCCGAAACGGCGCCTGCCCGGTCAACATCTCGTACATCACCATGCCAAGTGAGTACACGTCGCTGCGCTGGTCCACCGCGATGCCCTGGGCCTGCTCGGGCGAGAGGTAGGTGGCGGTGCCCACGACCGACCCGGGCATGGTGAGGTCGCTGCCGGCGCCGACCGCCCGGGCGATGCCGAAGTCCGCGACCTTGGCGGTGCCTTCCCCGTCGGCTGCGATCAGTACGTTGGCGGGCTTCATGTCGCGGTGGACGATGTCCTCGGCGTGCGCCACCGCTAATCCGGCGGCGACATCGGTTGCGATCTTGATCGCCTCCGCGGGAGCCATCGGACCTCCGGCGCGGATCATGTCGCGTAGCGTCTGGCCCTCGACGTACTCCATGACGATGTATTGGGCGTCCTGATCTTCGCCGAAGTCGTAGACCGAAACGATGTTCGGGTGGTTCAGGCGGGCCGCCGATTGCGCCTCTCGACGGAAGCGCTCGACGAACGAGGAGTCCCGAGCCAGCTCCGGAAACAGCACCTTCACCGCCACCGGGCGATCCAGCAGCTCGTCGTGGGCCAGGTAGACCTCGGCCATCCCCCCGCGGGCGAGGTGGCGCACGATCCGGTAGCGCCCGCTCAGAAGCTGCTCAGCCATAGGCGGCGAGCCTAACGGCCGCTCGGCTCTCCGCCCCCTGCGCCTCGCCCCACCGATCCGAGCTTGGTTAGAAAACGCGGAGCCGGTATGGTGGCTTGCGGGTCAGGGGGGCTTCGACCCTGTGTTGAGCAGCATGAACCAGCAACTGTCCGGTGTGCGCCCTGCGGCAGACGAACCGCGAACGCCCTACGCCCACCGGCGTGAATCAGGAGGAATACATGGCAGACGTAGCGAAGTTTCTCGACAAGGCCTACGAGGGCAAGGATTTCGCGGAACTGGCCGCCGCGCCGGTCTCCGCCCTCCAGGGCGTGTCCGACGGTGACGCGGAACACCTGAAGGCCGCGTTCAACATCACCACGATCCATGACCTGGCCACCAACAAGTACGTGCTCTGGGCCCAGGCGATCAACGTTCTGTCGAAGTAGCTCCGCCCCGCGGCGCCCGGCGCATCAGTGCCGGGCGCCGCGGGCAACACGACGAGCTAGGCCGCCGGCGGACTGGCGGGCGTGGCCGGCGCTGCGGGCTTGGCCGCACCAGCCGTCTTCTGAAGGATGACGGTCGCATTGCCGTTCTCGGAGATAACAATGGCGCCCTGCGCCTTCGTCACCTGCTGCCACGACGTGATGCCCTTGTACTTCGTATCGCCGGTGATCTTCAAGGTCACCGACTTGCCGTCGGGCCGGCCCAGAGTCATGTGGTCGGCCGCCACGTCGCTCACCTGACCGCGGTCGAAGGTGACCGTCTTCCACGTCGGGGTGCCGCTGGTTCCCTTGACGCTGACTTCCACGTCGCCGTGGTCGGCCCGGCGCAGGATCGCCAGTCCCCGCCCAGATGCCTTGGCGGCCGCCTTGCCTGCGGCCTTGGCGCTCGCCGAGGCCGGCGCAGCCGCGCCCGCGGCCCCGGACGTGGACGCAGCGGCGCCGGTGTTGTCCGCCCACGCCATCGTCCCCGCTCCCGCCAAAAGGGTGCCAGCCAGGGCCAGGCCGGCGACCTTGGTGCCGAATGAGAGTTTCATTTCAGTGCTCTCCTTGTCGGTTGTCGGCCGCCACCATGGCTGCCGTCTTGCCATCAGGGTCGGCGAGAGATGTGAGTCAGCGGCCGCGAAGTTGTGATGGTCCTGTTAGGTCGCGCCAAGGGGAGGTCCTACGCTCACCGCCCGTGGAGTTGCGTTTCGTCTACATCGGCTCGTCGAACACCGAGCGGGACCTGGCGGCATGGCTGGCCCTGCCCGGTGCCCGGCTGCGCTGGCGTTTCCACGCCTTCGACGCCGATGTCGCAGCCGTCGACACCGGCGCCCCGCCCGTGCTGCTGCTGGCGGACCACCGGCCGGCCGGTTCGGTCCTGCCCATCTACGCCGTCGGCGACCACGATGCCACCGGCACCGCCCTGCGCGACGCCGGCTGGGAACTGGAGGCAGGCCCCCTCGGCACCCCCGAGGGCCCGGCGAGCGTCTGGCGCGATGCCAGCGGTACCAGCATCGCCCTCCTCCGGGTCGACCGGCCCGATGCCATGGACGCCGCCTACGCCGACGATGCCAATACCCACGCCATCCGGGCTACCAGCTGAACTCGGTGACCGCCCCGCCCTCGATCCGCACCTCCGCCGCCGGCAACTCGCCCCACGGCAGCACCGTGTAGGCGCCGGCGGGGAGCGACGGAAAGACCCCGGCGTAGACCACGGCCCCGCCGGGCACCTCCCGGGCCCGCACGATGGTGTGGGTCCGAGAGGTGCTGCCGACCGGGCAGATTTCGATCTCCGCCCCGTCCAAGGCGTGCGTGGCGTTGACGACGAGAGCACCAATAGAGCCTCCGATCTCGATCACGACGCCCTCGGAGGGGCGGCGCTCGGAGTGGAGACGGTCCCCCTTTTCCCAGACCTCCTTGGCCATCAGCGACACGAACTCGACTAACTCGACGGGACGTCGTAGCCGGCGATGACATGGTTCACCATTGGTTCACCTTTGGTTCAGGATGCGACGTCTGTGGACGGTTAGCGGGTGGCGCGGAACAGGGCGCGGGCGAGGGCCGGGTCGTTGAGCACGATTTGGCGTTCACCGACGAAGAGGTGGATGTCCCCGCTGCCGACGTCGCGGACGTGGGCGACGAGCGACTCGGTCACCTGGAAACCCTCGGACGCCTTCGACGCCGTCGTCGCGGCTTCTGACGTCCCCGGGCCGGTGGCGACCTCCGACAGCAGCGGCAAGGACGTCGCCACCCCCGCCATCGCCACGGCCATCGAGCCCCGCTTCAGGACATCCGTCGGCTCAAACCCAACATGGTCGCCCCTTCTTCGCTCTTCGGGTTCCGGCCGTGGGCGGGACGGATCCTGGCGTCGACAGGTTGTTCGACAGCGACCCGGTCCTCGGATCATCCGATCGGGGAGCTTCGAGGGAAGTCGGAAGTCAGATCCGGAGGAGCCACACGGCGCGGTCGACCCGCAACAACTGCTGCCACAGGAGTGTGAACGCGCCCGACTGCCCCGTATCGGCGAAGCACACCGTCCCGCCGGCCTTGCCGCCCGGCGCAATCTGGCCGCCGAGGAGGGTGCCCGTGATGCCGAAGGTCTCGACGATGCCGTCGGGCTGCTGCAGTTTCCACTCCTGCGCCCCCACGTCCTTCGTCGTCGCCGAGTGGTTGGTGATCGTCACCGGCGCGCACAGCGTGGGGCCGAGAATGCCGGCCGTGCGCACGAGGTCGCCCGCGGTGAGCGTCTCGCCGAGCAGGTCGACCGGGCGACCGGGACCGCCGGCAACGTGGTCCTGTACCTGCATCCCCGGATACGCCGGACCGTGGTAGCCCGATGGACGACCCGGTTTCGGCGTGATGGCGTCGTTGATTGAGTTGGACGCGCTGCTGAGGCCCACGAGCAGGATGATCGCCACGGTGATGGCCGCCACCACCGCCACGACCACGGCGATGACGAGTGCCTTGACCCACGCACTGGTTCCTTGTTTCGTAGGGGGTGGGGAAAAGGGGGCCGGGGAGGGCTGGAGTGGCGACGCGCCACTCGGCCCAGGCGCGCCCGGACCCCCCGGCAGCGCGGCGGCGCAGTTTGGGCAATAACGGGAACCCGTGGGTGCCTGAGCACCGCACGCCGGGCAGATGACCGTCGGTGCCACGAGGAGAGCTCGATGCCTTCGGTGCCTTCAGCCGTTGCGGCCGCGGGCCCCGGACGGTCCGGCATGCTGCGGGCGGGCGTGCTGCGGGCGGGCGCCAGGACTGGGGTTGGGGTTGGGGTTGGGGTTGGGGTTGGGGTTGGGGTTGGGGTTGGGACTGGGACTGGGACTGGGACTGGGGTTGGGACTGGGGCTGGACCCGGGACTGGGACTGGGGTTGGGACTGGGGTTGGGACTGGACCCGGGGCTGGGGCTGGACCAGGGACTGGGACTGGGGAT
>JAUTXM010000398.1 GCA_030838025.1 Acidimicrobiaceae bacterium | reverse complement strand
CCGACGGTGTGGCCCCGGGCCGCCAAGGTCGCGGCCAGGTTGACCGTTACCGAGCTCTTGCCCACCCCGCCTTTTCCGGAGGAGATGGCGACCACCCTGGTACGGCCGGGAATATCAGTGAGCGGGGCATTTTCCCGGACCTTCCAACGGGCCCGGGCCATGAGCGCCGATTTCGCCTCGCGCGTCATCTCGCTGGTGCGTACGTGGACCTTGGTGACGCCCGGCAGGCTGCCGACCCGGTTGACCGTGTCGCGTTGGAGCTGGGCCCGCAGTGGGCAGCCCGCGGTCGTGAGGGCCAGGTGCACGGTCACGTCGCCGTCGTCGCGGATATCGGCCGACTGATACATCCCGAGATCGACCACGTTGTCGCCCAACTCCGGGTCGATGACGCCGCGCATGGCACCTTCGACAGCGGCGGCAGAAATCGACGGCAACATAACTGAATACTACCGGCAGGGCCCGGTAATATTGGTCTTCGTGGATCGATTGCCGGTGTTCAAGGCCCTGGGCGACAACACCCGGTATGCCATCTACCTGGAGCTGGCCCGCTCACCCGTCCCGCTGTCGACCACCGAGATCGCCGACAGCCTCGACCTGCATCCCAACACGGTGCGGCCTCATCTGGAGCGCATGCGGGAGGTCGGGCTGCTCGATGTCGACGCCGACAGTCGGGGGACGGTAGGCCGGCCCCAGCATCGCTGGTCGTTGGCGCCTGAGGCGCCGTCGCTCGGGCTGGAACCGTCCGGGTTCCGCCTTCTGGCCCGGCTGCTGGCCGGTGTGGCCGCCGCCGGCGGGGCAGATTCCGAGATGGTCGCCGAGGCCGGGCGGGCCGAGGGGCGGCGCTCGGGAGCCGTGCGGGCCGCCGCGGGCACCCAGTCGTGCCTCGAGGCGCTGGTCGACGAACTGGCCGACCTGGGCTTCGATCCTGCTCTGGGCGAGGACGGGGACCTTACCACCGTCGCCTTCGCCAGCTGCCCGTTCCGTGAGGTGGCATCGGAGTTTCCCGGGCTCGTGTGCCACCTGCACCGGGGAATTGTCGAGGGCATCGTCGAGGGAGTGCCCAACGCCGAGGTGGTCGTGGCGACCTTCGCCACCCTCGAGGACCGAGATCCTTGCCATGTTGACCTGCTCAGCCGATAGCATGGCCGGTCAGGCACACCTTTTTGGAGGCGAACTGTGAGCACCACGCAGGAGACCACGACCACCATCAACCTCACTGACGCCGCGGCGGCCAAGGTTGCCGAGCTCGTGAAGCAGGAGGGCAACCCTGAGTTGGCGCTCCGGGTCGCGGTCCGTCCCGGTGGCTGCTCGGGCTACAGCTACGAGATGTTCTTCGACAGCGAGTTCGCCGACGACGACCTGGTATCGCAATACGGTGACGTCAAGGTGGTCGTCGATCCGTCCAGCGCTCCGCTCATCATGGGCGCGACGCTGGACTTCAAAGACGGCCTCCAGGGTGCGGGTTTCTCGATCAACAACCCCAACGCCCAGCGCAGCTGCGGTTGCGGCCAGTCCTTCAGCTAAGGACCCCTGGACCCGCCTGGTGGCGGGCGACCGATGTCCACCCTCCTGAAACACTCCTCTCTTGAGGCGCGCCGCGGCGTGCGCCGCGCCGGAGGGGAGTGCGAACCATGAGGAGGCGTCCGTTTTCGAGAGCGATCGTCTGGGGGCGCAGCGGTGCGCTGTTCCCTGCGATGTGCGTTGCCCTGACCGCGGTTGCGGTGATCGCGGTGTTGGTGCTGCCGGTGCTGGCGGCATTGACCCACGGGCGACCGGCGGCTCGGGCGGGCATTGCGTCTGACACCACGGCCGGCGTTCCGACGCTTGTCGCAGCCATGCTCTCGGCGTACATCGCGGCCCTGCTGGCCAGTTTCACGATCGTTCGCCGCGGGATCGACGGCCTGATCGATGACAAACTGCGGATCCTGGCGCGGGTAGAACAGGTTCGAGCCGGGGTGCCGCTCCCGGAAGAGCAGAGGTTCGACACCGTTGCAAGGTTGAGCCGGCGGGCGTGGGTGACCCGGGAGGAGGCGCGGGCCGTCGCCGATGGCCAGGCCGACGATCGGGTCATGGCGTACCTGCTCGACAACCTGGCGCCGCAGTCGAAGGTGACCCGACGGGCGGCCCGGCGCCTGATGGCGGTCGCACCGCCCAAGCAGCGAAGGGGCGCTCGGCGACCACTCACCGGTGGGTGCCCTGCCCGCCCCAGCGCGCGAGGTCCGACCGGCGGCCGTGGGTCCTGATCGGCCCGACCCAACCAGCCGCTTGACTAGGCGCCGGCGGTCGCCAAGCGGGCCAGGGCGGCGGTCGCCTCGGCCTTCCCGAAGAGGGCATCGATGCGCTCGACGACCCTGCCGTTGGCGTCGGCCAGAAACAGGACCGGCTCCGACTGCAGGTGATAGGCCAGGACCGCCGGCGTGTTGGCCGAGTTCCGGGACAAGGCCGTGAAGATCTCACTGTGCACGAAGTTGACCTTCCCGGCATAGGGGTCGGCTGCGGCTATGAGCGTGTCCAAGACCGGCCCGCAGAACGCACTCTGGCACAGGGCGGGCGTGGCAAAGAGCAGCGCAACCGGCAGGTGCTGGGCGAGCGCCTCGTCGAGGCTCTGGGTATGAAACCCACAAGGCGGGTTGCGGGTGCAGATCGGTTCGACGCCGCGGTGATCGCTCGTCGTCGGCGTCGCGGTCGAGATCATCTGCTGGCCGGGGAGGGGAATCTTGGCGTCCGTGCGGTCGATCACCACGACCGGCGAATCGGCCGTTTGGCCTTGGAACGACGCCCGTAACCAGTAGGTACCCGCGGCCGGGAACCGGTAGGTGGCCGTGAGGTAGTTGCTGGTGGAGGCGCCGGTGTCGGAGTGGATGTCGACGGGAACGGGCGGGCCCCAGTGCTTTTCGTCGGTGCCGACTTGCAGGGTTGTCGAGCCGGGCGCCGGGGTGAGGAGGCCGTTCTTGCCGGTGAGCACGTATGCCACCCGCTGGTCGATTCCCGCCTCGAAGACCGAGAGTGCTTGATCGGACGGGCCGTCGACTGCACCGGAGGTAACCAGGAGATTGAGCTGGGCCGCTTGGCCATCACCCACATGGATGACGCTCTTGCCCTTCGTGCAGGCGGCGGCACCGAGAGCCGTGGCCGCCCCGACGAGGAAGTTGCGGCGGGTGAGGCGGCTGTCCACCAGGGCGAACCTACTCTCGGGGTGTGGAATTGGCACTTCAGGTCGACGGTCGCGCCGTGGTTGTTCCCGACGATGGCTCGTCGTTGCTCGAGGTGCTGCGCGACCGGCTGGGGTTGCGCACGGCCAAGGATGGGTGCAGCCCCCAGGGCCAGTGCGGGTGTTGCACCGTCCTCGTCGACGGCAGCCCCCGGGTGGCGTGCGTAACGCCGGC
>JAUTXM010000397.1 GCA_030838025.1 Acidimicrobiaceae bacterium | reverse complement strand
TGATCGGTGCCGATGCCGAGGGCCGCGGCGTTGCCGAAATGGGCGTTGACTAGAATGAGACGGGTGAGGCCGGAAGTCGCGGCCCACTCGGCGTACTGGATCACGATGGCGGCCAGGAGGCTTGGCGTCAGCGAGAGCGTCCCGGGCATCACCGTGCCGTGCCCGTAGCTGCACGCGACTGCGATGGCGGGGAGCACCGGGGCACCGGTGCGCTGCGAGGCCCGATCGCACAGGGCCGTAGCGATCATGGTGTCGGTGCCGGTCGGGAGGTGGGGCCCGTGCTGCTCGGTGGCGCCGACGGGAACCAAGCCCACCTCGCCCTCGCCTCGGCCGGCCAGGTCGCCCAGGTCGGGGCCCGCTTGTTCCTCCCACCTGCGAGCAGTCACGCGTTGATCTCCACGGGAAGCCATTCGGGCGGGATCTCGGAGGGCGACGGGAGCGTAGACGTATCGCCGATAGCGGCCCGGATCTCCCAGCCGGCAGGGCTCAGGACCTGGTAGCACGCGGCGAGCGCGCCCTCTCTATCGCGGCGGTCGTCCACAATTGTGACGGCATGCTCGCCGACCCGGACGAGGCACTCGCCGGGACCCTCAGCGGCCAGGAACGGGCCCTTGTCGTCATCCAACCGCAACCACACCTCTTCATAGGTGACGTCGCCGAACCAACCCCGCTCGACTAACCGCCCCTCCTCCCAGAAGAGCCGCCCCACGTCCTCGGGGTTGGAACCCTCGAGGTCCAAGCGGTGCGTCCAGCGGAAGTCGTCGCCGCGCCAGCCGCTGCGGCCCGCGAAGCATCGAAAGGTCCCGGCCGGGTGGAAGGGCACTCGTATGTCGGCGTAGCACGGCCCTGCTTGGAGCCAATACACGAGTTGGGTCTCGAACGCCTCGCTGCCGGCGATTGATACCGACTCGCGGGTCCAAGCGCCCCGGACGGAGAAGCTCACTGGTTCCCGACCGCGGCCAGGATGTGCTCGTGAAAGGTGGCGATGGGGCGCTCATGCTCCGCGGCCATCGGCCCGACCCCGAAGACGGGGGAGCCGACCGCCTGCTGGATGGCCTCGCAGGCGCGGATGTCCTCCACGATGAACGAGCGCAGCGCCCCCTCCAGAGCGTCGCAGTCGGCCTCGGGCTCGGCCCGGATCCGAAGGTCGATGACCGTACGGTCGGGAGCCACGGGGCGGGCCACATAGGTGGCCCAGAACTCCGAAGACGTGGCGATCATGGTGTTCGGGAAGATCAACTGCGCCCGCAGCCCGATCTGGTCCGCCAGCTCCAGGTGCCGGATGGGCGTCGTCCCCTTAATGAGGGCGGCGTGTTCGAGGTCTCGGTTGGGCTTCAACGCCTCGTAGCTGACCCAGTTGGGGCCGACAAAGCGGTGCTTGAAATGGCGGTGGTCGTAGTCGCCAAGGGAGTCGGCGTGCAGGTACCAGAGGTGGTAGACGTCGATGTGGTTTTCGACGAACAGCTTCCAGTTGCACCGGGCCTCGATCTGGGTCCTGACGACCTGGTGCAGCCGGCCGGGCCGGTAACTACCCAGGTGTTCTGTGATGCCCTGGAGGGAGGCGGCCAGGGGCTCCGACGCGGGATCGGGGTGGGCGAACACCATCCCCTCCCAGGTCGCGATCGCCGCCGGGAGCAGGCCCCACTCGGTCAGGTCGAGCTGCGGAAACTGCTCCTTGCGCTGGGGGACAACCACCAGTGACCCATCCATCATGTAGCGCCACTGGTGGTAGAAGCAGTCGACGGTGCCCCCTCGCCCGAGGGCCCCCGACCCTGACAGCAGCACCGCCCCGCGGTGGCGGCAGATGTTGTGAAAGGCCCGGAGGTCGCCGTCCGATCCCCGGATGACGACGAGGGGCGCGGCACCGGCAATAGCGGTGACGTAGTCACCTGGTCCCGCCAGCTCATCCTCCGATGCCACCAATGACCAGCGGTCGGCAAACAAGCGGCCTTGCTCGGCGGCGAACCACTCGTCGCTCCGGTAAGCGTCCACCGGCAGCAGGGCACGGGGGCTCCCATTGCGCATGGGGAGACGCTACGAAGGCCAGATTTCAGATGCCGGTCAGCGCAGTTTCAATGGTATATCGATTCTCTGTCACACATATGACGCAGTCAATCGTCGCCGAATGCAGCCGCCTGCCGCTGCAGCAGGGACAGGTTCGCGGGCCGCCGCAGCAGCGATCGGAGGATGGTCGCGGCGGCGAACTCGGCGAGCTCCGCGGCGTTGCGAGACTGATGGCGAAAAGGGCTCGTGCCGCCCAGCCGGTGCTCCGCCTGATGGCGGAATCGCTTCTGGATGCCCTCATCGAACGACAGCACCGCGATGGCAGCCAGTTCGGGATCCGAATCGACGAAGTAGCCCTCTTCGACTCCGGCGTTCACCAAGGTGACGACCCAATCGTGGAGCCGCTGGCGGTCCTCCCAGAAGTTGGCGAAGAGCTTCGGCTGGCCCTCCGCCAGGCGTTCCAACTCGTTGACGTCGCAAGGGGAGTTGCAAAGCTGCAGGGTATCAAACCGCACCAAGCGGTAGAGCTTCATCGCCGGCGACCCCGACTGCGCCCCGATCCGGTTCATGAACTCAAGTGGAACGCGGTTGACGGCAAAGGTCGCGTGGAGAACGAGTTCCTTCCTCCGGAACCAGTAGTACAGCGACGATTGCTGCAGTCCCGCGGCCCGGGCGATATCGCTCATGGTGACCTGGGCGTAGCCCCTCTCCGCAAACAGCCGCCCCGCGGCGGCGATGATCTCCTCACGGGGGGAACCGACTGGGGCGTCTCCTGTTGCTCGGGGACGTCCCAGCGGGCGGGACAGTTCCTCGCCCCGGACCATGGGACTCTGCTGGCTGGCCACGCGCTGAGGCTAGCTCCCGACCACCCTAGCGCCGCCCCTCCGACTGTAACCGGAATGTCACCTTTTCAATGGGTCATGGATTTGGGGGCCGTGGCCTCTGGCTAACCTCGGGCCAATGCCCGCTCACACGATTGACACGCCCGCGGTGAACCTGGCCCGCCAACTCGCCATGACGCCAAGTGTGTCGGGCGGGGAAGAAGCGGCGGTGCGCCTGGTGGCGACGGCGATGGAAGACCTCGGCTTCGACGAGGTCCGAATCGATGGCGCTGGCAACGCGGTCGGGGTCGCCTTCGGTCCCGGGGGAGCCCGGGGCGCGTGGGCGGGCGACCACCCCCGCCTGCTCATCGACGGCCATATCGACTCGATACCGCTGCACTCGCGCGAGCGGTGGACGGTGGATCCCTTCGGGGGCGAGATACGCGACGGCCGGCTGTACGGCCTCGGGATCTGCGACCAGAAAGCGTCGATCGCGGCGGCCGCCCATGGGGTGGCGACGGCCCGGCACGAGGGCCGCTTGGGCGGGCCGGTAGCCGTCGTTGCCAGCGTGTGCGAGGAGGCCATGGAGGGCCAGGCACTGGCCGAGGCGGTGGCGTGGTTTGAGCCGTCTGCGGTCATCACGACCGAACCCAACGACACCCGCCTGGGGATCGGACAGCGCGGACGGGCGAAGCTCGAAGTAACCGTGAGCGGGCGGGCCTGCCATGCCGGACACGCCGCCAGAGGGCTCAACGCCGCCGATGCCCTCGCGGCGCTGATCGTCGATGCAGGGCGTCTCAGCCATCCTCGCCATCGCGACCTGGGCAAGCGGGATCTCACGTGTATCGACGTCGCGTCGTGGCCTTACCCCTCGGTATCCACCGTGCCGGGCCGGGCCATGGCCCGCTTCGACTGTCGCTTCCTTCCGGGCGAGACGCCGCAATCACTGGTCACCATGATCGAGGCATGCGCTGATCGGGCGTGGGCCGATTGGCCGGAGCGGCCAGAGCTGGCTGTTGGCCTGGCCCGGGCCCAGTTCCGCACCTGGACGGGAGCTCAGTTCGACGTCCCCGAGTTCTGCCACGCGTGGTGGACCGATGACGCCAGCCCGACGGTGGTCGCAGCTGGCGCGGCGCTGGTCGACGCCGATCTTGATCCCGCGCCCACCCACTACTCGTTCTGCACCAACGGCTCGCTCACCGCGGGTGAGCTCGGCATCCCGACCATCGGTTTCGGCGTCGGCCTGGAGAACGGCGCCCACGTCGTCGACGAGAACGTGACCCTCGACTCGCTGGCGGCCGGAGTGCGGGGCTTCACCGCCCTGGCCGCCCACCTCACCACGGGCTGACCGTCGACCCGACGACGCCCCCTGGGTTCTCGACCACGCCGCCGCGTTTGTCGCCGATCGGGTGTCAGGTGTCGGCATATCGGCGGCGAGGGGGGCCACCCGCCGGGCCATCGAAGTCCGCGCCCGAGAATCCTTCCACCCCACCTGCGACGTAGCCGAACCACGCTGCCAAGCCGACCACATCTTCCTTACGCTGCCGGCGGCCCCACGACCCAAGACAACGGTCGCCTCGCCTGTCCATTCCACAACCGCCAACGGCACCGGGGGTCACCGGCCGCCCCTCAGGAGTAGGCCGGGGCAGCGAGCGCGATGACTCCTGGGCCGATCATTCGTCCGAGTTCGTGACCCTTGCCCCACGAGAGAGGAACGCGATGCCTCCCACCTCCGAGCACACCCCGGCGACTTCGGGTGCCACCGCTGACGCGGACGCGGACGCGGACGCGGGCGGTATCCCCGCGGGCGGTATCCCCGCGGGCGGTATCGCCTTTCGGGCGACCGTCGACCTCAACGGCAAGACCGCGACGGGGATCGTTGTTCCCGACGAGTTCGTCGCCGCCCTGGCGGCCGGCAAACGCCCCAAGGTGCAGGCCACGATCAACGACTACACCTACCGGAGCAGCGTGGCGTCGATGGGCGGACGCTTTCTGCTCCCCGTGAGCGCGGATGTCCGCGCCGCGGCGGGCGTGGCGGCGGGCGACGAGGTCGATGTCCGCCTGGAGGTCGACGGCGACGTGCGCCAGGTGGCAGTACCACCCGCGCTGGCCGCCGCCTTGGACGCAGACGACAGCGCCCGACGCCGCTTCGAGGGACTGTCCTACAGCGCCCAGCTCCGCTACGTGCTGTCCGTCGAGGGGGCCAAGACGGAGGACACGCGCACCCGGCGCATTGCCAAGGCCCTCGCGGAACTCGACGGAGGCCCCGCCTCACCTCCTCCACCCCACCAGCGATGAGTTCCCAGCCGGTCCATCGTCGTACCCGTTGCGACACCAAACGCGGGTGCCCGCAACCACGAACTCGGAGGCATATCGATGACGGCCGTCGTAGAGTGTTCCCCTGTGGCGGTTCGATCTGACTCCCTCGAGGGCGTCTTCCGACCCGAGGACTTGGAGCAGTACCGGCGGGAACTGACCGGCTACTGCTACCGGATGCTGGGCTCCGGCTTCGAGGCCGAGGACGCGGTGCAGGAGACGATGGTCCGGGCGTGGCGCGCCTTCGACAGCTTCGAGGGTCGCTCGGCGAGGCGCTCGTGGGTCTACCGCATCGCCACCAACGTCTGCCTCGACATGCTTCGGGGCGGGCAGCGCCGAGCTCGGCCCATGGAAATGGGCCCGTCCTCCCCCGCCGATCCGACGCATCTCGGGCCCTTGCTCCCGGAGAACCGGTGGGTTTCGCCGATTGCCGATTCACGCGTCCTGCCCGAAACCGGCGATCCGGCCGAACTGGCCGAGGCCAAGGAGACCATCCGACTGGCCTTCGTCACGGCGCTCCAGCATCTTCCTGCGAGACAGCGGGCGGTGCTGATCCTCCGGGAGGTGCTCCGGTGGCAGGCGACCGAGGTGGCTGAGCTGCTGGAGTCAAGCGTGGCGTCGGTCAACAGCGCGCTTCAGCGGGCCCGGGCGACGCTCTCAAGCCGCGATCTCACCGTGGCGTCCGGGCGCTCGATGGATGCCGACCAGCAGGATCTCCTCGCCCGCTACGTCGATGCTTTCGAGCGCTACGACGTGGCGCAGCTGGTCACCCTCCTGCACGAGGATGCCATCCAGTCGATGCCGCCCTACGCCATGTGGATGTGTGGCCGTGACTTGATCGGGCAGTGGTTCCTCGGTGCCGGTATCGGCTGCCGCGGCTCTCGCTTGATCGCGACCGAGGCCAACGGCTGCCCGGCGTTCGGGCAGTACCGAGTCGATCCGAACGGCGGCCACGCCCCGTGGGCCATCCAGGTCATCGAGGTATCAGGCGAGCGGATCTCCGGGTTCAACGCGTTCCTCGACACGAACCTCTTCCCGGCGTTCGGGCTCCCCACCCACCTCGACAACTAACTCGCCGGCAATCCCGACCACGTCGGCCAGGCCCACCAGAAGCAGCACGTCGCAAAGCGATTGCGACGGTTGGTGCAGCTGCACCGCGTAACCGAGTCGCCGGGCCGCCAACTGCAAGCGCGCCAAACGGTCGACGACGGAGAGGTCGATGCGGCCGTCAACCGGCAGATGCCACGTGGCCACCACGACGGCGCCGCGCGTGAGCGACAGCGTCAGCACGGCACTGGTCGCATCATGTCGGCCCGCCACACCGCTATGACGACCCGATGCGACGAAACTCATCGTGGGCACGGCCGGTTGGGCCGACTGGTGTCCAACAGGCGCCCGACGCTCTGGCAGACAATGCGGCGGCCCGCCAAGCGCGACGTGACGATCAAACCGCCCTGGCGTCGAGGTATGGTCCGCGCCCCGCGCCAGGCCAGCGGGCGACGGTAGGTTCGTCTTCGTGACACCGCTCGAGTTACACCAGATAAACCTGGTCGCTCGGGAGGTCGAGGCCTCCGTGGCTTTCTACCGGCTGCTGGGCCTCGACATCGACGCCGAGCCCGGTGACCAGCATGTCGAAAAGGTCATGTCGAGTGGCATGTCGATCGAATGGGACAGCGCGGAGTCGGTCGGGCGATGGGATTCGGGCTGGCCAGGATCTGACGACGGGCGCGGCGGGGTCGTCCTCAGTTTCGCGCTGGCCTCGTCGGGCGAGGTTGACGCCACCTATGCCGTCCTCACTGCCGCGGGCTACCACTCTCAGCAGCCACCCTACGACGCGTTTTGGGGGTCTCGGTACGCCATCGTCGAGGATCCTGACGGCAATGCGGTCGGGATCATGGGTCCCGCGGACGCCAACCGGCGGTATTGGCCCCCGACTCCCCCGCCGAAAGCCTGATCGTTGGCGTCGGGCCCCTACTGCATCCTCTTGATCTCCGGCAGCCTACGACGGGGCTCGACCAATTCAGCTCTGCTCGACACCGTTCGAGCTGTGGCCCCAGACCACCTCCAGGTTGTCGTCTACCACGGGCTGGGCGAACTGCCCCATTTCAACCCCGACGACGATGTCGAGGCGCTGCACCCTGCGGTCGCGGCGCTGCGAACCCAGATCGCAACCGCTGACGCGGTGGTGTTCTCGACGCCGGAGTACGCCGGCGCCCTCCCGGGGACGTTCAAGAACCTGCTCGACTGGACGGTCGGGGGTGGTGAGATCTACCAGAAACCGGTCGCCTTTCTCAACGCCTCCGGTTCGCTGACCGGCGCCGCCAAGGCCCATGACTCGCTGCGAATCGTGCTCGGCTACGTGGGATCGATCCTTGTCGAGGGAGCATGCGCCCACATCCCCGTGCCCCGCGATGCCATTGGGACCGACGGGTTGATCGGCGATCCGGCGGTGAGGAACCAGATCGTCGACGCCTTGGCGGCCCTTGCGGCCCACCTCAATCAGTCACAGACGGAAACATCGAAGCATCGACGGCAATAGTCTCGACACCGTGAGCCGGGTGACCGCGAGAGCCCAAATGAAGGTTCGCTCGTCGTGACCAGTGCCTCGGTCGCCCGACGGACCAAAATCGTCGCCACCATCGGACCCGCCTCATGTGCTCCCGGGATCCTGGTTGAGATGATCCATGCAGGAATGGACATGGCACGGCTGGGCTTGGCCCATGAGCCGGTCGAAGCAAGCATCGCCAAGATGGCGGCGATTCGTGCGGCTGCCGACGAATGCGGCCGCCACATCGGGGTGGTGGCCGACCTTCCCGGCCCCAAGGTACGAGCCGGCTCCTTCCCCGCCGAGGGGGTAGCGCTCAGCGAGGGCGCTCAGGTGGGACTGGTACCCGAAGCAGGCAGCAGCGCCGCCACCGTGATCGGTATCGACTATCCACGCCTCCTGCAGGACATCGAACCGGGCGACCTCATCGCACTGGGCGACGGCGGCGTCACGTTGCTCGTCGAAGCCGTCGAGCCGAGTGGTGCGGTCGCCCGGGTGCGCAGCGGCGGGGTGCTGCGAGGCCGTCCGGGCGTGAACCTGCCGCCCGAGAAATTCTCGATCCCGACACCGACCGCCGAGGATCTGAGGTTGCTGCTCGCGGTTACCGAGGCGGGTGTCGATGCCGTCGCCATCTCGTTCGTACGTACCGCCGCCGACGTGAAGGCGGTGCGAAACGCCGTCGGTTCCGGTGGCCCCATGTTGGTGGCCAAGATCGAAACGCCAGCGGCGGTGGACGATCTCGACGCCATCATCCACGCGTCCGATGGTGTGATGGTGGCCCGGGGCGACCTCGGGGTACGTCTCCCCCTTGAGCGGGTTCCCCACATCCAGAAGCAGATCATCCGCAGCGGCGTGTCGGGGGCGATACCGGTGATCACCGCCACCCAGATGCTCGAATCGATGATTCAGGCGCCCACGCCGACGCGCGCCGAAGTCTCCGACGTGGCCAACGCCGTGCTCGACGGAACCAGCGCCCTCATGCTCTCCGCCGAGACCGCGGTGGGGCACGACCCGGTTGCCGCGGTGACATGGATGGCCCGAATCGCGCTGGCCGCCGAGCAGGAATTCGACTACTACGCCTGGGGCAGCGATTTGGGGCGCCGCCACAGCGCCGCCGATTCGGCTCCCGTGGCCACGCGGATCGTCTCGGCCATCACCGCTGCGGCGTGGCGCGCCGCCTACGACTCCAGCGCGTCGGCGATCATTTGCGCCACCCGTTCCGGCTCGACGGCCCGCTCCATCTCTCGGTTCCGGCCCCCGGTCCCAGTCGTCGCCGTCACGCCATCTCCCCGAACCGCTCGCCAGCTCTCGGTCGCCTGGGGCATACAGTCGGTCGTCGACCAGGAACGGTCGTCGATCGACGACATCGTGTGGTTTTCCGTCAAGGCTGCCGTCGACGTCGGCGCCTGCCGGCCCGGCGACATCGTCGTGGTCCTGGTCGGATTCCCCGATGAACTCGAGCCGGCCACCGATGTCCTGCGCTTGGTGCGAGTCCATTGATCGTGCGGGGCCCCCCGACCACCGCCTAGCGACATCCCGCGACGCTTGCCATGTGCCCGCTGGGCGTGGCATTCAACTTCAGCTGGAGGGGGCCTACATGTCCAATCGCCACTCGTTCCGTGCTCGGACCCGCTATCGCTTTGACACCACGCTGGCCTCGGGCACCGTCGGAATCATCGTCTGGCTTGCCGTCATCACCTTCGTGGTCGTCCTCCTTACCGGCGTCATCGTGTCGGTGGCCGGGATCGCCATGCACCCCCACAAGCAGACCAGCGTCCTGGAAGCCCTTTGGGAAAACATGCTGCGGTCGATCGATCCGTCGGCCATGCAGAGCGACGTCGGATGGCCCCTCCGGGTGCAGTCGCTGTTCGTGGTGCTCTTCGGCATCCTGGTGACCAGCTCGCTGATCGGCCTCGTGGCCACCGGCATCGATCGCCGGGTGAGTGAGCTGCGCAAGGGACGCAGCCAGGTCCTGGAGGAGGGTCACACGCTCGTCCTGGGCTGGTCGGAGAAGATCTTCCCGGTCATCTCTGAACTTGTCGTTGCCTACCGCAGCCGCCGCAGGAGCTGCATCGTCGTGCTGGCGCCTCGCGACCGTGTGGAGATGGACAGCGAGATCCGCGCTCGCATCCCGGATCTGGGCCGCACCCGGATCGTCTGCCGCAGCGGCGATCCCTCGAGCCCGGCCGATCTGGCCCGAACCAGCCCCTACGACAGCCGTTCGGTCATCGTGTTGGCGAGCAACTATGACGACGGCGACGCCCAAGCCATCGGCACTGTCCTGGCGCTGATGGACGACGATCGCTTTGCCAACCTGCGGGTGGTGGCCGACTGTCTGTACCCGGAGAACGCCGAAGCGCTGCGCGACGCGACCGACGGGGCGGCGATCACCATCGCGTCGTCGGACGTAATCGCCCGCGTCACGGCCCAGGCATGTCGCCACAGCGGCCTCGGTGCGGTCTTCCAGGAGCTGCTCGACTTCGAGGACGTCGAAATCCAGTTCGACGAGAACCGGGCACTCGAGGGTCGCCGGTTTGGCGACCTGGTGCTCAGCTACGAAACCGCGTCCGCCATCGGAGTGCGGACTGCGGCAGGCGTGGTACGACTGAACCCCTCCGATGACTTCGTGCTCGGACCGGGCGATGCGACCATCGTCGTGGCCTGCGATACAGACCATCTGGGCCTTCGCAGTGAGGCGGAGTGTCCGCCCGCAGCACCCGCCCCGGTCAGCGCCAGTGTGGGCGAGCCGGCCCGAATCCTCATGGTCGGGTGGAACCCGCTCGCTCCCCGGATCGTTTCCGAGCTGGACCTCTGGGTGCCGCCTGGGTCACTTCTCAGGGTCCTCGTCGACGAGGCACTGATCGCGGAAGGCGCCGTCGAGGTTCCAGGGCTGCGCAACCTCGAGCTGTTGGTCACGAGGAAACGTTCCTCGTCGCCAATGCAAGTCGGCGCCCTCGCGGCCGCGGAGCGTTACGAGCGGGTCGTGGTGCTGTGCTACCGCACCGACGTCACCCCTGAGTCTGCTGACGCCCGAACCCTCATGACCCTGCTCCAGCTACGAAAGTTCCGCCGCAACCACCCTGACCTCGGCGCCGACATGAGCATCGTATGCGAGGTGCTGGACATCCGAAACGTCGAGCTGGCGCGCATTGCCGGGGCCCATGATCTGATCGTCAGCGAACGGCTCACTGCCCTCATGCTGTCGCAGCTTGCCGAGATACCGGAACGGGAGAAGGTCTTCGAAGACCTCTTCGACGTGCAGGGATCGGAGATCGGCACCAGGCTGGTGAGCGACTACACGGTCCCCTCGCCCTCGTTGCCCTACGCGTCCTACGTCGCCGCGGCCCAGCGAGCGGGCCACCTCGTGATCGGGTATCAGTCGATCGCGGCAGCCGGCGGAGCGGCCGAGGGAATCGTGCTCAACCCCGCAAAGTCTGCGCCGGTCGATCTACAACCGAACGACCGCCTCATCGTCGTTGCGCCCCATCGAATCGTCGATGCCGAGATCGCGCCGGTCGGGACCGCCGACCCCGTGAGCCACCCGGCCTGATTCAGGGACCCTGTCCAACGGTCACCCGGCACAGTCGGGTCGAACTCAGCCAGAACCATGTCCGTCCCTGTCGCATGCCCGCAGTTATCGTCGCCCGGCGGCACGCTACTTGCCGCGAGACACCTGCCGTCGTTGTCCGTGTCGGCACGCGCCGCCAGTCGGTCCCACGAGTTCCCCAGTTCCGCGTCGAACTCGGCGACGGCGGCGGAGTCGGCTGACTGTCCTCGTATTTCCGCCAATGCCTTGGTGAGCTGGGCGAAGCAATCCCGTGTTATGGGTCCCGCCGCGTTGACGTAGGCATCGAACACACGGTCGTAGCGCGCCCGTTGTATGTCGTCCATGCCAAATACCCTCCCCTAATGGCACGGCGCAGCGACCGGACCGCCCCTGGGTCGTTGCGACGTGGGAAGCGGGACGACCGATCAAGGGTCGCGACGCGGAAAACGGGGCTCACCACGCTGTGAGCCCCGCATCCAACTGAGAGCGAAAAGCTGCGCCGGCTAGAGGACCTCGTCCTGGTACATCCGGCGACTCGGTCCAGCGTCAACCACCGTCCGCCTGCTGGTGTGAAAGCCGCCCCAGCTGCTCCAGAAGACAAGGGACAGCACGGCGCCGACGGCACCGACGACCATCAAGATGACCCCGATCGTGTGCAGGTTGAAGCCCTGCGTCTGGACATCTACTGCGAAGTTCAAGATGGCGCCGACGGCGATGAGGAAAATGCTCGTTCCGAGTCCCATGGTCAGATTCTCCATTCCCTGTCTAATGATTCGATGGCAATGGGTTACCCGGTTTCTTTGTTCGTTAACCCATCGGGCCGAAATGCGACATTCTTGACCTAGGGAACAAATCAGGTCGTCAAACTTGGGCGTCGGCGGCGCGCTGCAGCTCCGCGGTATCGATCCTCGACATACCGAACATCGCCGTCATCACACGCTGGACCTTCCCGGGATCGGGGTCGTTGATCAGCTGCTCCAGCAAGGTGGGCACGATCTGCCATGACACGCCGAACTTGTCCTTGAGCCAGCCGCACGGCCCCTCTTTGCCCCCGTCACCGAGCTTGGTCCAGAGCCGGTCGACCTCCCCTTGCGATCGCACTTCACTTGAAATGAGATCGCCTCGTTGAACGTGAATTCAGGCCCGCCGTTGAGCGCAATAAATTCCTGACCCTGAAGCTCGAAACTCACGGTCATCACGGTGCCCTCAGGCCGGGGTCCGGCAGAGCCGTAGCGGGTCACTTTCATGACGCGCGAGTTCTCGAAAATGCTCGTGTAGAACGTTGCCGCCTCCTCGCCCTCGGTGTCGAACCACAAGCAAGGGGTGATCTTTGTCAATGTCGCCATTACACATCCTTTCTACGCGCCCGTAGCCGGGCGCACCGTTCTTGCCCCCTAGTCGAGCGGAGACGCGCCAACTCATCGGTCGCTCTTCGCAACACGGTCCGCGCCATCGGCCAGTCGGGCGGGCGCGAAGGTGGCCGTTGACGATGTCGGGACGAACTGGTAGGTTTCAGCAGAATTGACCATTTCGGACCGGTGGACAGGCTTCTTCATCGTGTGCGAGGCGTAGCGCCCGGGTTGTCGACACCAAACCAGAGAGGAAGTCAATGATGAAGCGTCCGAGGATGATCGCGGCATCGGCAGGAATGATTGGAGCCCTTCTTGTGGGTGCGATCGCCACCAGCCCCGTCGCGACCGCCGCGCCCGCGGCGAGCCAGCTGCACGAAGTGGGTTTGCTCGCCCCGCGGATCAGTTTCACTTTCGGAGGCCAAGGAACGCTAGGCCAGTTTGGGGCCAGTGTCGGCGTGAACGCGAGCTACAAATGCTCGCAGACCCTTGATTCCCCGATACTTCCTCAGCTGCTCGGGTCGACGTCGAGTTTGACCTTCCAGTTCACCGAGGACATCGGCCACAACGGCACCGAAACCATCACCGAAGCCACGAGAACCATCACCGACCTCACCTGTAACGGCAGGAACCAGGAAGGTGTGGTGTACGCCGCTACCGACGCCGGGGCGCTCCCACTGCTCAGCGGCGACAGCGTCGCCGTGGTGACAATGAGGGTTTGCGACCTCCTCGGCTGCACGGTTTCCAGCGATGTTGGCGTCGTCACACTCGGTTAGTAGGCACCGCAGCCGGCGCGCCGGCCACTGGTCCACTTGATCCGACCCTGTTCGTCCTGGCGGCCAGCTGCGAGTTCGCAGGCTCGCAGTTGGTGCCGGGGTAGCTGGCCGTTCCAAACCGCAGCTGTGATCCTCGTCGCCTTGGTCGTCGCCTTGGTCGTCGCCACCGGGTGCAGCGGGGGTGGTGGACATGTCGCGGCGTCGGGTTCGCCCCTTGGAGAGGAGACCACGACAAGCGTCGATGTCACCAGTTCCACCGTCGCGCCAACGACGGTGCCGGGCCAGGTCTCGGCGGGAAACGTCACCACCGTCCCATCGGGAGGCGCGGCGCCGACAACCATCGATCCTTTCCCGTTTCCGACCGTTGCACCACCGACCACAACCAGCGGTGGTGCAACGTCGTGCCGGACAGCAGCTCTTAAGGTGGCGCCCGCGGCTACGAAGAACCAGGGGACCAGCCACACCGAGACCTTCACCATCACGAACACCACCCAAAACGCCTGCAACATGACCGGGTATCCGGGCGTAGCGCCGTACCGGACCCAGGCAGGTGGTGGTGGCAGCTCGTCGGTCCAGGCGGTCGTCGTGCCGATCTCGGCCCAGGTCGGAGCGATCGGCGCCAGCCCCCGGCTGGTGTCACTGAATCCCGGTCAGGGGGCGGTTTTCTTCCTGATGTGGACCGCCCCCGGAGTGTCTTGCCAACTGGCGAACGGAGTCTCGTTCAACACACCCGTCGCATCGACCTACGCGATCGTCCCGTTCCCGTTCCAGTTCTGCGCCACTACCCTCAAGGAGTCCGTCGTGCTCCCGGCGGGAACGTCGGCGTAGTCACCAGCTGCGCCTCAGCCAGCCTGGAGCGAGACCCGGCCCTCCTCGACGAGAATGGAGCGGTCGAACGCGACGGCGTCGAGAAGCCAACGATCGTGGCTCACGCAAATCAGCGTTCCCGCGAAGGCGTTCAGGGCGACCTCCAGTTGCTCGATCGCCGGGAGGTCGAGGTGATTGGTCGGTTCGTCCAACACGAGACAGTTGATGCCGCCGGCCATGAGAACTGCCAAGATCAACCGGGTTCGCTCCCCGGGCGACAAGGCCGACATGCGGCGGTGGGCCTGGTCCGCCCCGAGGCCGAACTTGGCCAGCAGGCTGCGAGCCTCGGCCTGCAGCATGCCGGTCGCAGCCATGAAGCTCGGGAGGACCACATCCGACGGTGTCGCCAGGCCGGCTCGGCCCTGGTCGAGATTGCCGAACACCACCGATGGCCCGGCCCATCGATTGCCCCCGGCCAGCGGGAGTTCGCCGAGGATCGCCCGCAGCAGGGTGGACTTGCCAGAACCGTTGGGCCCCAGGACGGCCACCCGTTCCGCCCAGCCGATCTCCAGATCGACCGGTCCGAGCGAGAATGATCCCCGTTCGGCTACCGCTGACGTCAGGCGCACCACGACCTCGCCGGAGCGCCGCTCGGGAGTGAGCGACAGCTGCAGTTGCCAGCCTTCCCATGGTTTGGCGACAGCCTGGCTGTGCTCGAGTCGCTCGAGGCGGCGTTCGCTGGCCCGCACCTTGGCCGCCTGCTTCTCGGTACGGTCCTGGAAGAATCCTTGCTGCGCCTTGTCATGGTCGCGGGGCTTGCGCTTGCGCGCCGCCACCCCGTGCTCCGACCAGGTTCGCTGGGTCCGGATCCGCTCGTTGAGCCGGCTTCGCTCCTCGGTGTAGCGGCGGAAGGCC
>JAUTXM010000374.1 GCA_030838025.1 Acidimicrobiaceae bacterium | reverse complement strand
GACTCGTTCCTCATGGCCTGGTGCCGGCGGACACCGCTGCCCGAGATCAGGGCCACGTCGGTCGTCGACGCCACCAGCACGATGCTGCTCGACGGCATCGACGCCCGGGGCTTCGACGTCCACCTCCTGGCCAGCACCTACGACCTGGGCCTGCCGTCGATCTGGGCGCTGGCGGTCAACCGAGACTGCCACGCCGTGCCCGCGACCTACTCCGCCGCCGGGGCCAGCCCGGTGCCCGACGATGCCGTGCGGGCCGCCCTGTGGGAGCTGGCCCAGCTCGTGGCCCGCCCCCTCGACTGGGACGTCGCGGCGGCCGGGCGGCTCGTCGACGATCCGACCCTCGTGGACACGATCGAGGACCACGTGCACCGGTACGCCATGCCCGAGCTGCGAGACCGGGTCACCGAGGTGCTGGGCGGCCCGACCACCGACCTGGGCGACGCCTTTGCCGGCTGGCCGGAGCGACTGTGCCGAGCGGCCCAGGGCGACGTCCGCGGATCGCTCGACTACCTCACGGGGCTCTGTCAGGCGGCCGGCCTCGACGAGGTACTGGTCGTCGACCAGTCCACGACCGACCACTTGGACCTGGGCCTGCGAGTCGCCCGGGTCATCGTGCCTGGGATCCTCCCCATGTGTTTCGGCGCTCCCCAGCAGCGCCTCGGCGGCCTCGCTCGGCGGGAGCGGGCGCTGGCGGCGCGGGGACCCGGCGCCGGCAGCACCGACCCTGATCCGATGTTCGACCCCCACCCGTTCCCGTGACGGCTGCACGACCCATCCTCGGAGCCGACGAGGTGGTGCGCTACGCCTTTCGCCAGGGTCCCGGTCGGGATCTGGTCGCGCCCCTCGGGCCGCCTGAGCGACCCCTCACGACGTCGTTCGGGTTGCTCCCGGCCGACGTCGCCACCGACCGGATGTGCCCCCTGGCCTGGGGAACGGTCGACCTCCTCGAGGACACCGCCTACCCCCACACCTGCCCGGTGCCCGGAATGTCCATCCGGGATCGCATCCAGCACGCCTTGGTGATGGCATTCGGCCTGCAACGCCGGGAGCCGTCCAACCTGTTCAACGATCACCGCGCCTGCGCGTCGGTGCGCAGCCGGTTCCCGGTGCACACCTTTGTCAATACCGCAAGCGAGGCGTGGCTGCTCGATGTGTACCGCCACGGCCTGCTGCCGATCCGAGACAGCTCCCCGGATTGGCCCGACCAAGGGCCGGTCCACGTCGCCCTGGCCGGGCGCTACACCCACCTGCCCAGCCTGTATGGCCGCCTCCGCGGGCCACTGGTCGAGCTCGAGTTGGGCATCAGCCTTCGCAGCCTGCTCGTCGGACTGGAGGTCTTCGGGCTGGCGGGCGGCACCGATGTGCAGCTTCCCGGAGCCGGCGCCGGGGCGCTGATGGCGCAACTGGGCCTCGCGCCCGCCGCCGAGTGGACGGTGCCGCTCAGCGTCGCCGTCCACGAGCCCGGCCAGCCCCAGCCGGCCAGGGCGATCACCGACGACCCGTCGCCGACACCGCCCGCCATTGCCGTCCAGACCGAGGACGACGACGATCCCACCCTGGCCGAGGCGGTGGCCGTCAACCGGGCGTCGCTCGAGGTTCCGGCGGTCGCCCACCCGGGATCGAGTGGCGGCGGCGGTGCCCTACCCGACGGGCGGCGGCCCGCGGGACGGTCGTGGAGCGAGGTGCTCTGGAATCGCAGCGCGGGCCGTATGCCGAGGGAACTGGCCGGTGTTTCGGGGCGGCGCCGGCGGGTACCCGCCGCCGCGATCGCCGACGCGGTCGCGTGGCTGGCGGTGACACCACCGACCAGCCCGCTCGAGGCGGTTGCCCGCCGCATCACCATCTCGGCCTGCGTCCAGGACGCCGAGGGCTATCCCACCGGGTGGTACCGCGTCCACCAGGGCGGGCTGGACCTGGACCATGGCGACCCGACGCTGCCGGCCCGCCTGGAGGCGTGCTACGGCCAGGGCCTGAGTATCGAGGCAGGCTGCGCCGTGCGCCACGCCAACATGGTGTGGCTGCTGTCGGCCGACGCGGCGGCACTGGTGGACGAGTTCGGCCCCGGTGGCTGGACCTTCGCCCAATACGTGTGCGGGTGGATGGCGCACGGCCTGTGCCTCTCGGCCGCCGCCCACGGCCTGTACGCCCGCCCGAGCCGGGCATTCGACGAGTTCCTGCTGCATCCGATCGTCGGCATGAGAGCCGGCGAGATGGTCCTGATAAGCGTGGTGAGCGGAGCGGGCCGCTTCACCGAACCGATGCTCGACCTCCGCACCTGAGACCGGAGGAAGGCACGTGACGACTGAGAACTCCCGATGGGCGGCGTGGCACCTCCACCTGACGACGCTCGGCGCCCCGGCCACCGACCAAGTGGTGCGCCACGTCATCGGCGCTGCGGTCGACACCCTTCGTGATTGGGACACGGGAACCGAATGGTTCTTCGTCCGCTACTGGCAGTTCGGCCCCCATGTGCGTTTCCGCATCGCCGGCCTCGCACCCGAGCGCCAACAGGATCTCGACGCCGTGATCCGAGCCCGGATGGCCGACATCCTGGCGGCGGGGAGTCACTCCCTGACCGCCGAGGAGTACCGGCACCACGCCGCGCCTTTGGCCGCCGCGGGCGAGGACGGCCGAGCGCTGGACATCGGCGAGCTGTGGCCCGCGGGCGTGTACCGCCAGCCCTACCGACCCGAGGTCGAGCGCTACGGCGGCGCCGACCTGCTGGGGCGGTCCGAATCGCTGTTCCACCAGGCGAGCCGGCTGGCGCACGCCTTCATCCGGTTGCGCCCGCCCGAGGGAGCCCGGTCGGGCCTTGGCCTGCGCGCCACGCAGGCCGCACTCGAGGCGTTGGCCGACGACGGGGCGCGCCTCCAGTTCTGTCAGGGGGCGGCGAGCGCCTGGCAGTCGTGGGCCGGGCGAGGGGGAGCGGGAACAATCCCCGCCCCGCCGCCACCGGCGAGCCTCGAGGGTCAGGCCCCGGCGCCGGTCCGGCGATGGGCCGACCAGGTGCGTCAGGCCATGGCGGTCTGGCGCGGCGCAACGAACGACGAAACGGCGACTCGGATCCTCCACGCCCACATCCACATGCTGCACAACCGGCTGGGATTGAGCATCGGCCAGGAGTGGAACCACTACCTCGCACTTGGGGCGCTGCTGGGTGCGGTACCTGCGGGAGCGGCGGCGCCGTGAGCGCCCTGTTTCCCAGGCTCGACATCGGTACCGGTCCGGGCCGACCCGGGCCTTCGGCCGAATCCCTCCGCCCGGCGTTCCGCTCCGACCGGCCGGCATTTCCCCCCATTCGCCCGCTGACGTACATTTTGTTTGGCCCATCGGCCAGGGTGAGCGCGAGAGGTGGTGACGCGGTGGCAACGGCCCGGGAGGTTCCCGAGCGGCGGCGGCGCGTCCGCATGGTGGCGTGGAGTTCGGCGTGGCTGATCGTCCTCGCCGCCCCCGCCGGCGAGATCGTGCAGGGCGAGGACCATCCCGCCGCCATCGCGCTCGCGGTACTGGCGGCCTTCGTGGGGCTGTACGTCACCCTTTTGTGGCTGGTCACCGACCCGACGAGGGGTCGGGCGGTCAAGATGGCGCTGCTCGCCCCACTGACCGCGCTGGCGCTGGCGGGCAGCCTCGCCTACCACCAGAGCTGGCCGTTCTTGTTCTTCTTCTTGTCCGTCGCCGCGGCCAGCGCACTGCCGGAGAATCGGGCGGTCTTTGGTATCGCGGCGGTGACCGCGGTGGACGCGGTGGTCGTCACCCGGCCGGCGCTCAGCGACTTCAACCCAGGGCCGCAGATCTTCGGCGTGTTCATGGCCGGCCTACTGGTGATGTTCATCACCCGGCTGCTGCGCCTGATCGCCGATCTCAACGCGGCGCGCGAGGAACTGGCGCGCATGGCGGTGGCGGACGAACGGCTGCGTTTCGCCCGTGACCTGCACGACCTGCTTGGTCACACGCTGTCGCTCATCGTGGTCAAGAGTGAGGCGGTGCGCCGATTGGTGCACCACGACGCCGACGCCGCGGCCCGGGAGTCGGGCGATATCGAACTCGTCAGCCGCCAGGCGCTGGCCGAGGTCCGGGAGGCCGTGACCAACTACCGGGAGCGCAGCCTCGAAGACGAGCTCGAAGGGGCCCGGCTGGCGTTGACGGCGGCGGGCATCGAGGCGACGATCCACCAGACCGGCGAGCGCCTGCCCGACACCGTCGAGAGCGTGCTCGGCTGGACGGTGCGCGAGGGCGTCACCAACGTGGTGCGGCACAGCAACGGCCAGCACTGCGAGATCGACGTCCGCAGGGTCGACGGGGCGGCCGTTCTCCAGATCTGCGACGACGGGCACCCGGGCCGCGACGCCGGCGTTCGGGTCTCGGCCGGGTCGGGCGGTACGGAAGCCGCCGCGGGAGTCGGGGGCACCGCCGCGGGAGTCGGGGCAGGCGGGGCCGCGGGAGCCGGGACCAACAGCACCGGCGGGGCCGGCGGGGCCGTCCCGGTTGAGGGTGCGGGGGACCAGGGCTCGGGACCGGGCGCTCCCCGAAGCGGCTCGGGCCTTCGGGGGCTGGCGGAGCGGCTGGCCGCGGCCCATGGCCGCCTGGAGGCGGGACGCCGCCCCGACGGTGGATTCCGCCTCACGGTCTCGGTGCCGCTCGAACCCGAACGAGCGGACCCTGTGTGATTCGCGTTCTCCTGGCCGAGGACCAGGGGATGATGCGGGGGGCGCTGGCATTGCTGTTGTCGATGGAGCCCGATATCGAGATCGTGGCCCAGGTGAGCTCGGGCGACGCCGTCGTGGCCGCCTGCCTGGAGGCCAAGCCCGACGTTGCGCTCCTCGACATCGAGATGCCCGGGTTGAGCGGCCTGGCGGCGGCCCGGCTGATGCGGGAGCAGTTTCCCAGCTGTCGAGTCGTGATCGTGACGACATTCGGACGCCCTGGCTACCTCCGCGATGCCATGGACGCCGGTGTGTCGGCCTTCGTCGTCAAGGACGGGCCAGTCGACCAGCTGGCCGGGGTGATCAGGCGGGTCCTGGCGGGTGACCAGGTAATCGATCCGGCCTTGGCCGTTGCCGCCTTGACCAGTGGGCGCAACCCGCTGACCGACCGCGAGCGCGATGTTTTGGCGGCCGCGGTCGACGGATCTCCCGTCGGCGAGATTGCCGCCATCTTGAACCTGTCGAAGAGCACGGTGCGCAACTATCTCTCGTCGGCCATCCAGAAGAC